>OMRJ01000015.1 GCA_900313475.1 uncultured Eubacteriales bacterium
CTGACGCAAGTCAAGACGAAAAGGGCGAAAAGTGCCGAAAAGGGGCACTGACGGGCGACATGGGTTCGAATCCCGTCAGCCTAGGAACAGGACGGTTTTTGTTCGGAGGAAAGCCCGTTTTCTGTTTTTCAAATTTTGCGAATTATATTGACTGTCTTTTTTTTGTGTTATATAATAAACATACCAAGGAAGGCGGTAAATATGATAACCACAAGAGGCAGATATGCTTTGCGTGTAATGATCGACCTCGCCGAGCACAGCGGCACGGGGTTTGTTCCGATGAAAGAAATCGCGGCACGTCAGGAAATTTCACTTAAATATGTTGAACGAATCGTCCCGTCGCTCACGAAAGCAAAGCTTTTGGAGGGTGTTCACGGCAAAGGCGGCGGCTACAGGCTGACAAAATCGCCTGCCGATTATACGGTAGGTGAGATTCTGCGCGCAACGGAGGGCGACCTTGCTCCCGTTTCGTGCCTGTCGCACACGGCTGAACCGTGTCCGCGGGCATGCGACTGTAAAACGCTCGGCATGTGGAAGCGTTACAACGACATTACGAACGAATATTTTGACGGAATATCTTTACAGGATCTTCTCGGCACAGAACAGGCTGCCGATTATGTCATATGAATAAACAAGGAGAAGAATTATGCAGGCGATAATTACAAAATTCATTTCAATTATCACATCGATCCTCATGCTGCTCGGAATCCCCGCAGGCTCACTGGGCAACGGCGACGGCAATGCGGCAGGCGATATGACGGTGTCATTTGCCGACGAAACACCCGGCTCCATGGCAGGCTCGGTCAAGGTTAAGGCAACGGTCGACGGTGAATACGACATTTACTGGGGCGACGCGGAGGGCAGCGACCTGACGGCAAACGTCAACGGTAAAACGGTAGGCTACTCGGAATTTGCAACCGTCGAAGTCAGGTTCGGCAGCGGCGAGCTTGAGTTTAACGATTTTCTGGCGATTCCCGAGGGCGCCGAAACAATGGTGCTCAAAAAGGGCGACAAGGTGCTTGAAACCGAAACGATTCCCGAAAACAAGCGTCTCGACTACGGCACGCAGAAATATGCCTTCGGCGCACTCAGCGACGTGCATTTCAACCGCTACAGCGCTCTTTCGGATGACGACACGGTCGTTTCGTTCCCCCGTGCGCTCAATTATCTTAAGGACTGGGGCGTTTCGGTCGTAGGCATTTCGGGCGACCTTTCGCTCAACGGCGAGCTTGATTCATATGAGAAGTACAACAGCGTGGTATCGCAGTATGACTTCCCCGTTTACACCTGCAAGGGCAACCACGACTGCAGAAAATACTACACGCTTTCAAACTGGCAGAAGAACGTCAACAAGGACATCTACGGCGCGTCAAAGCCCGCAGGCATACTCGATGTTTCGTCGAACGGACTCGACTTTGTCTATGAGTGCAACGGCGACATCTTCATTTTCTTCAGCCAGGTGAGCAACACTTATATGCTCGGCGTGCAGCTTGTAACCGACGGGCAGCTCGATTGGCTCGAAAAGCAGTTTGCGGCATACAAAGACAGAAACGTATATCTGTTCTTCCACACCTTCCTCGGCAGCGACGGAATCCCGACAAATATGTGCGAGGGCAACATCATAAATCCCCTCGGCGCAACCTACACGCTCACATATGTAAAGGGCAACAAGGATGAAAAGCGCTTCAAGCAGCTCCTTGCGGAGTATAAGAACGTTGTGTTCTTCAACGGTCATTCGCACTGGTCGTATGACATGCAGAAATACAACAAGGATCTCAATATCTCCGACTATGACGGAAAGTATGCCCCCATGGTGCACGTAAGCTCCGTTGCCGCGCCGAGAACCGTCACCGACACGTCGCTCGTGCAGAAATCCAACCCCGGCTACATGAGCGAGGGACTTTACATGACCGTGTATAACGACATGCTCCTCATCCGCGCGGTCGACTTCATCAGCGGCGAGTTCCTTGCATATGCGACATATATCGTGAAATAAATTTTCGTTCTGCACTGAAACACGACAAATACAACATTAAAACCTCCTGCTTTCTTCGGATAAAACGGCAGAAATGCCTGTCCGCTGCGGCACGGAGGTTTTTTTATGAAAAATTTACATCAAGCGGATATTTATATCATACGGTGAAAGCTCACGCAAAAGGCGTTTTCCGCTTTGCCGCTGCGACTGCCGAGCCGTGAAACACATTGCAGCCGCATGCAGAATTTAATTTTTTTCCGTTCCCTATTGCAATCCGCCGCGCGCGCATATATAATATAATATGTATAATTATGTGAAATGAGAATCGGAATGATATTTGAAAAAGACAAAGGCTTAGGAGAAGCACATCGGTACGGCAGCGGAGAACGGAACGGAAACGACCGGAAAGGACGCGATAACAAACACGCTTTCGGCGGACGTGCCGACGGCGAATACCGCAAAATTTCGGACGGAGAGAGTAGGCAGAAACACAACGGCAGCGGCGAACGCGCGGAAAACGGCGGCAGACCGTCAAAAAAAGCGTCGGAACGCGATGATTTGATAATAGGGCGCAACGCCGCAAAGGAAGCGCTGCAAAGCGGCAGGGCGATAGACAGCGTCCTCGTTGCCAACGGCGAAAAAACGGGAGCGCTTCCGCCCATAATCGCGCAGTGCCGCGACAGAGGAATACCGGTAAAAGAGGTTGACCGCAAAAAGCTCGATTTCATGTGCGGTCACGGCAACCATCAGGGCATAATCATGCTTGCGGCGGCGCACGAATACGCATCCGTCGATGACATACTGAACGCGGCGCGGGAGAAAAACGAACCGCCGTTTATAATTATCTGCGACTCGATAGAGGATCCGCACAACCTCGGCGCAATAATCCGCTCCGCCGAATGCGCGGGCGCGCACGGGGTCATAATTCCCGAGCGGCGCAGTGCCGGACTGTCGGGAATAGTAGGAAAAACGAGCGCGGGCGCACTCGAATACATGCCCGTGGCACGCGTAAAAAATTTAACCGACACGATAAAACAGCTTAAAAAAGAGGGCGTGTGGGTGTACTGTGCCGACATGGACGGCACACCCTACCGCGAGGCGGAGCTGTCCGGCGCGGTGGCTCTCGTTATCGGCTCGGAGGGCGCCGGCGTCGGCAGGCTCGTTAAGGAAAACTGCGACGGCGTGCTGTCGATTCCGATGAGGGGACACATAAATTCGCTCAATGCCTCCGTCGCGGCGGCGATACTCATCTTTCAGGCAATGCACTCAAGAATTGCCGTACAAGGATAAGTTACATATCACATTGCGCGGCTCGCCATGCCGCGCTGTTCAAGGAGAAGGGCTTATGACCGAAGACAACCGCACCGTTCCCGCGGATGCATCGCACAGCAGCGGAATAACGCTCCCGAACGGGGCATCGGACGCAGCGCCGAGAAAAATAAATCCCGTGCCGGCGGTGCACACCAAGGGCGGCGAGGAGGAAATAAAGCTTCCGGAGGCAAAGGACGATATCATTGCCGACGCGGGAGCGCCGAGATTCATAAAAACGGGCAATGTGCCGAAGGTCACACTGCACACCGAAACGCAGTCCGACACCGATGTGGAGAAATTTACGGACAGACTTTCGGTGCGTCCGCAGCAGCGCATGCGCACGGGCTACACGGGCAAGATAAGAACCTACGCCGATACCCATGCAGCACCGGCGGACAGGATGAAACGCATGATAATGTCCGAAAATTCCGAATTTGCCGAGCTGCGCGAAACGACCGAAACGGCGCAGCAGTCCGACGGGTTTTCATTCAACGCGGAGGATGACGAAGCCGTTGAAACGGTGCATCTCTCAAAGGAGGAAACCGACGCTTTAAGCGAGCGTCTCACGCGCGAAGCAACAAAGGAGATAGCCGACGGCGCGGGTGCCGACGGGATAAGCGCCGCCGATGACGCGCCCACAAAAAGAATTGCTCCGAAGGGAGAGCTTTTGCGCGAAATTGCCGACACCGCCACAGATGATATTCCGCACGACCCCGACCAGCTTATGATGGACGGCTACGACGGTGAAAACGCCGACGGCGAACGTGAGGAAGCGCTGCGCGAAACGCGCGCACAAAAAATAAACAGCTTTCACTTCTGGAACAAGGCGCATTCACAGGCGGCGGGCGCCGACACCGACGAAAAATTCACAAGCGGCGGCAGCCGTGAGCTGCCCGGTGTGCTTCAGCGCACGGCGGATCGCTTTTCGGGACTCGACTCGTCGTTCACTCCCGTGAACAGCGGAGAATACAGCGACGCGGAGGACAGAAAGACCGTATTCAAGAACCTCATAAAAACGCGCAACAGCTGCCTTTTCAGAGCGGCGGCGGTTGCGTTTACCGGCATTATCCTGCTCGTCATCGACCTTGCAGTGTCGGTGAGCGCGTCAAAAAACGGCGGATTTTTCGCGGTTCTCGGCGGCAATTCTCTTGTTTACAACATTATAAATTCCGTTTTTCTGGCAATTGCGGCGGTTATAATGCTCCCCGACCTCAAGGCAGGAGCATCGTCACTGTTAAAGATTCATCCGAAAACGGATACGTCGCTTCTTATTACATTTATATTTGCGGCACTGCAAAACGCGGCGCTGTATTCAAACGCGATTAAAACGGAATTTGATTTGCACCTGCTTACGCCTGCGGCAATTCTTGTCGCAGTGCCGTATCTTGTTTCAAAGCTGTTTTTCTATGACAGCACGCGACAGTGCTTCAAGGCGGTATCGGCAAAGAGCGACAAATCGTATCTGCGAAAGGTGTCCGACATAAACCTTGTTAAAGAGCTTCTCCGCGACAGCGAAGCGGACGAGAGCGTTAATGTCGTATACGCAGGAAAAACGAAATTCATAAGCGCGTTTTTAGCTCGTTCGGCGGATTCCGCGACTGCTGCGATGCCTGCGTCACGTCTTGTTCTCATCTGCGCGGGAGTGTCCGCGCTGCTCGGAATAATTGCCGGAATAACGGGAAAGAGCTTTGCATCGGGCATAACGGCGGCGACGCTTGCGTCTCTGTGCTCGTTCCCTGTGGGCAGTCTGATGTCCCTCGGAAAGCTGCTTGCGGACGAAAACAAAAAGCTGTCGCTCAAATCATCGTTCGTGCAGAGCTACGCGGACGCGCGTGATTTCTCGTGTGTTGACGATATAGTTATCGATGACGCGGATGTGATAAAAGCCGAGGTTACAAAGTGCATCAGCGCAAAGGACGTAAAGGAAAAACAGGCGATGTTCGTCGCGGGCGCGCTTACGAGCGTGTCGGGCGGCTTGCTGAAAAAGGCGTTTGCCTCCGGCGTCGCGGGCTTTGAGGAACGCATGCCGGCGGTGGACGGACTTGTGTATGAGGACAGACTCGGCGTTTCGGCGTGGGTGAGCGGCTGCAAGATTCTGCTCGGCACGCATGCGCTTCTCGTCAACCACAACGTGGGAGTTCCCGACGAGAGCATAGTTAACGCGCTCATCGAGGACGGCTGCAAGCCGGTGTATCTTGCGATAGAGGGACGCTTTGCCGCGCTGTTCTCCGTGAAATATTCACCGCTCGCGGGTGTAGCGGAAAACCTGAGAGAGCTTGCCGACAACGGCTCAAATGTTCTCATTTCGACAGTTGACGCATGCATATCCGACGCATACGCCGAGCTTCTTCTCGGACTTCCTGCCGATTCGGTTCGCACTCTGCCGAAAAAAGTAACGGACAAGCTGTCATCATCGCGCACCGCAGTCACCGATTCGGAGGAGGCAGGCATTGTGTTCGGCGATTCGGTCGACAGCCTTTGCCGCTGTGCCGCCGCCGCTATTCGTCTTGATTCCGCAAAACGAATTTCAAAGCTTATCAGCGCGGGCGCTTCGGCTCTCGGTCTTGTTATCACGGCGCTGCTCGTGCTGACGGGAGCTTACACAAAAATATCATCGGTGATTCCGCTTATTCTTCAGGCGATATGGACTGCGTTCTGCTTTGCTTCACCCGCGCTGTTCGCAAATTCGTCGAAGCCGCGCAAGCGAAAGGCTCTCAAAAAAGACGTTCCCGTTGAAAACGCGGAAACTCCCAAACGGACGGGTGCTGCGGCGAGTGCAGACACGCCGTCAGAGAATGCGGAGACGGCTGAAGACACCGAAAAAACCGCGTACAGCAAAACGGCGGCACCCGCGTCCGACGTAAAAACGGACGACGGCAGCGCAAGCTCCGAAGTCACCGAAGGCGACCCGATAAGCGCGGATACATATTCCGCCCTCGACGCATTTGCCGAGGAACAGGAGAGAGCCGACCGCAAAAAAAGACGTACGGGGCGCACATCGGACATTCCGGTTGACGGAAACGGCGCCGTCACGGACGGGGACTCGAACGAAGACGGAAAGCCGCTGTCAAGTGCATTTTCCGCAGCCGCAGATAAGCTGAAAAACATTTTTTCCGTCCTGTTCTCACACGCTCCCTCCGGGGACGGCGGTGATGAAAACGAAGAACCGGACGGCTTTGACGCGGACGGCTCCGGCGCGGACGGCTCCGGCGGCGAAGCACGCGCACCGAAAAAAGCCAAAAACGGTCGCGGACAGACCGCGTCCGCTCCGCAGCGCAAGGGAATTTTGATTCCCGACGGCACCGCCGCCCCGCGCCGCAAGGTCAGGGACACATACGACACGGCGGACGAAATCGAGGCGGCATACAAGCGCAAAAAGGATGAGGACGAGCGCATGCGCGACATCTTCACCGCGCCCGAAATGCCCGAAGCGCCGCACTATGAAATAGGCGCAAAGCCGCAGGAGGAGGCAAAGTTCATTCCTCCGACAAACACGGGAAATGTTAACGTCTTTGACGATTCCGTGTTCAGTCCGTTTGAGGATGACAAAATTTTCGCGGGGCTTCACGAGACGAATCCGCCGAAATACGACTTTTAAGGGAACCCGGCACAGCTTCTCAAACGCACCGTGCCGGCGCACTCGACGCAACAGAAAAAAACAATACATATGAGGGAAAGTTAAAAGCCGTTTTTTAACATTCCCTTTTTTTTCTTTTTCGCGGCTTGTTTTCCTTTTGTGTGCCTTTGCGAAAAAAATCAATCCCCGTCCCGATATTTACCGCACAAAAAAGCGCGGCTCCCGTACAGTTTCCCCGATAAACGTACAATAACAGTCATCGCCGATTTATATGCCTTGTTTTTCTTGACAACCCGCCCCGCCGTTTAATATACTTAAATCGGGACAGTATAAAGTCCTTACACAGAAACGGAAGGAAATAATGAAAACCGTAAAAAAAACAGTCAGCGTTTTTCTTGCCGTGCTGACGGTGCTGAGCTGCATGTCGGCTGCATCGTTTGCGGCGGAAAACGGAAAACAAATCGTCCGGTGCAACCTTATAATCGAGGCTGACGGGCGCAGCACCCACTGGGAAGACACGGACGGCAACATTGTCAAAGACTTTTCAGCCGACGGCTCCGCATATGCGAAAAGAGCAAAAAGTCCCTACTATTTGCCGAGCGCATACGACTCAAGAGAACTTCAGCTTGTCACCCCCGTCAAGAATCAGGGCAACTACGGCACCTGCTGGGCATTTGCAGCATCCTCCTGCGTTGAAACAGCCCTTATAAAAAAGGGTCTTGCCGATAACACGATAGACCTTTCGGAGGATCATCTCGTGTGGTTCGGGAAAAACAGCCTTGTTACCGACGCTTCGGACGGAACGGTCGGTGACGGTGAAGCATATTCCGACACCGATTCCGCTTTTTAGGCAGGCGGCACGTGGATGGATTCCGTCAGCGCATACGCGAGAGGCAGCGGCCCCGTTTATGACGCCGACTATCCCTACGCCACGGGCGGCTGGGACGAAAGCCACAGATACAACGCCGAGTTTCGCGTCACCGACTGCTCCGCAATTGATTACACAGCCGAAAACAGGGCAAAAATCAAGCGCGCAATAATGGAATTCGGCAGTGTAAAAACGAGCTATTACAATCACAACTGGTATTATAACCTCACGGAAAACGGCTCTGCTTACTACAACCCCGACACGGAAAACAAGGGAACGAACCACGACGTCACAATAGTCGGCTGGGACGACAACTATTCCGTTGAGAATTTCAAGGCCGATTACAGACCGAACGGCAACGGCGCGTGGCTTGTAAAGGGTAGCTGGGGCGACAACTATCACCTTAAGGACGGTTATTTCCGGATGTCCTACGAGGAGAGCGAGATAACAACCGTTTCGTATTATGACGCGGATGTAAAATCCATATACGACAACACATATCAGTACGACGGCATCGGCTCATACAGTTCTCTGCGCTATATGGGCAGGTCGACAATGTACGGGGCAAATGTTTTTACCGCAAGGGGACATGAGCTGCTTAACCGCGTGGGCTTTTACAGCAAGGGAGCGGTTTTGTACACCGTGTACATTTATAAGCTGAACAGCGCCACCGACAAGCCCACCGACGGCGAGCTTGTTTCTACCGTGTCAGGCGCGGAAAAATACTACGGATACCACTCCGTGCAGCTCACTTCACCCGTTGAAGTCAATACGGGCGACGTTTTCTCGGCAGTGCTGAAAATCGAGGTATCCTCCGACGACGCGTCGATAATGACCGAGGGAACGATGTATGACACTTCCTTCCGCGAATACGAGAGCTATTTAAGCTCCGACGGCAAAAACTGGGATACCGTTGCTCCCGACAAGGGCTATTTCAAAACAGCCGGAAATGTTTGCCTCAAGGTCATGTCAAGCGACGTTAAGGGATGTCTGCACAGCTACTCCGAAACGGTCACGGAACCGACCTGCACGGAAGCGGGCTTCACAACATTTACCTGCTCCGAGTGCGGCGACACCTACACGGGAAACACCGTACCCGCCACGGGTCACACGGAGGAAACCGTTCCCGGAACGGCTCCCACTTGCACAAAAACGGGACTCACCGACGGAATCCGCTGCTCGGTTTGCAAAACGGTAATTAAAGAGCAGACAACAATCGAAGTAACGGCACACACCTATGTCGATACCGTCGTTCCTCCCACCTGCACAGCCGGCGGATATACGGCGCACAAGTGCTCCGTCTGCAACGGCTTCTTCAAAGACTCCGAAACGGCACCGCTCGGTCATAAAACAGGCGAATGGACACAGACAAAGGCGCCGACCTGCACCGAAGAAGGTCAACAGATAAAAAAATGCCTCCGCTGCGACTACACGGAGACAGGCACACTGCAAAAACTGCCGCACACCGATGCGGACAAGGACGGCGTCTGCGACGACTGCAATAAGGAGCTTAATAACGGAGGCACGGAGAACTGCTCCTGTCTCTGCCATAAAAAAGGCTTTGCGTCTTTCTTCTGGAAAATAAAGCTGTTCTTTATCAAGCTGTTCGGCATTCAAAAGACATGCACATGCGGAAAGAATCACTATTAATATTTTCCGTATAAAAAGTTTATACAGGAAAAGGGCTGTAAAAAACCGGGTTTTTTACAGCCTTTTTTTGATGATATGAAAAGAGATAAGGAACGGACCGACCGATGAAAATCAGGGCTTCGGACTTGGTTTTGCCTGCCCGAAGGTGTTCAAAGGTACGTCGGGCGGCGAAGCTTGTCCGCAGTATGAAACAGACGCATGATTAAAGCTTATGCGGTCACAGTCTTTAGGATTTGCAATCTCTTTATCTTATCGTGCAAAAGCGTTGAGCTTTACCGTTTTACACGGACATCGCTTTTTTACTTTTCCTGTTTTCCGAGCAGAAAAGAGAATTTATTTCGGCGCCTTGTCGCTCATCGACATAAAGTCTAATTTTGCAAGCTTTGTGCGCGGCAAAGTGTCCATTATTACAATTTTACGCGGCACTGAAAAGCTTTCGAAATTTTCCGCGCAGAACCGCAGAACCTTTTCTTTGACTTCATCCTCGCTCATGTCGGTGGGCTTGAGCGAAATGCACAGCTTTACAAGCGGCTTTCCTTCTTCGTCATAGCCCTGAACGGCGCATGCTTCGTTTATAAACGGCAGCGTCATAACTTTTTGTTCGATAGAATAAGGGTAGATATTGTAGGCAGAAATAATAATTATGCGCTTTTTTCTGCCGGTGAAAAAGACGTATCCGTCCTCGTCGACATAGCCCATATCGCCCGTGTGAACCCACCGTGTTCCGTTTTCATCGACATGAACGCCGTTGTTCCACACCGGAACGTCGGTGGAAAAATACCCGTTCATAACGGAATCGGAGGTCACGCACAGCTCGCCGTTTTCGTTTGCGGGCAGAATATCGCCGTTCTCGTCAATGGCCTTAATGCTCACGCCGAACCTGCATTTTCCTATTGAATCGGGCTTGCAGTTATTGTGATAATTTGTTGTACAGGCACCGCCCATTTCTGTCAGTCCCCAGCCGCGGAACAGGCGAGCGCGGCTTCCGTGCGACTCCAGAATGCCGTTCATTTTTTCGACAAAGCTTTCGCTTACGATATCGCCGCCGGTGTAAAGCACCTCTAAATTCCTGACGCCGCTGTTGTTAAAATTGTCCTGCTCGAGCATTTTCATAAACATGCTCGGTGCGCCTGAAATGTATTGCACGTTGTAGCGGCTTATGTAATCGTTCGCCTTGTGTGCGTCAAACTTAGGCATTATAATACCCGAAAAGTTGTTGCATGTGCAAAAATGTATGCCGCTGCTTATTCCGAAGGAGTGGAAACACGGCAAAATACACAGGCTGTATGAGTTTCCGTAGGTATGCGGGAGATCCTCCTTATACCTGTACGTGCCGTAAGCCACGTTGTTAAGTGCCAAGGCGGACAGCACGACCGTTTTGGATTTGCCGGTGGTTCCGCTGCCGTGGAGATATATCGCCGGGTCGCGTCCCGGATCCTTTACCGTCGGAACGGGAGCGCCCGCAGAGCTTAAAGCACGGAGAAAGCGAATGACGTTTCCGCCTTCGGAAACCTGCGAAATTTTGCTTTCCTCCTCTTTTGCTCTCTCTCTGATTTCTCCGTCGGCGTAGTCGGAATACGAGCAAATAACCGTCAGGTCATCACCGATAACGCCGGCAAACGAACCGTGCATACGGTCAAGAATAAAAATGCCCTTTGAGCCGACTTCTTCGCGTTCCTCCTTGAGCGCCGCGGGAGGTAAAAACGGGGGAACAAAATCGGCAACGGCGCCTATTTTGCTTAAAGCGTAAAATGCAATAAATGCATGGGGAGACGTAGGCAAAAACACGGTGAGAACATCGCCTCTGCGTATTCCGTGCGCGACAAGGAACGATGCGAGTTTTTCGACATCTTCAAACATTTTGCTCATCATTGTTGTGCAGTCAAGATTGACAAAAGCCGCATAATCTCCCACATCGGCAGATATTCTTCCGTAACAGCCGAGCAGATATTCGTAGCAGGACTCATTTCCCGGCTCAATAAGATAGGGTCTGTGTGTCATTTTTTTCATCTCTCCTGTTTTTTTCTTTTATTTTATATGAAAGCAAAAAACAGGGCAATGTTTTTGCACAAACTTCAATGATTTACACGCAAATTAACGGCAAAACGGCAAAATCCCGACATTATGTCGGAGAAACAGCAAATTCTCGCCTACTTCTTTGCGATTTCGTTTTTCTCCGCCCATTGATTCATATCAACAAGTCCTTTTTTATCGCCGACAAGATAGAGAACGTCATCGCGCCGAAACAGCAGACCCGGTGTCACGTCATCTATAACCCGTCCGTTGCTTTCGATTGCAACAATATTTAATCCGAAGCGTGCGCGCAGATTCGCCTCCGCAACACTTTTTCCGATTAAGCCGTCGGGAATCCGCAGCTTTGATATATTTATTTTTTCGCTTAACCTGATGATGTCAATCTCCCTGTCTGTTTCCAGACGGCAGGCGAGACGAACCGCCATGTCGCGCTCGGGAAAAACAACCTCTGCGCCGAGCTTTTCGAGAATTACCCCGTGCTCTGCACTGGTCGCCTTTGCAATCACGCGCGGGATTCCGAGAGAAACCAGATTCAGCGTTGTCAAAATCGAGCTGTCAATCTGTTCACCGATGCAAACTACGGCAACATCGCAGTTTTTGATGCCCGTCTCCTGCAAGGTTTTTTTATCAAGACTTTTTACGACATACGCATTTTCCGTAATTTCCCGCATTTCGCTCACTTTGTCTTCGTTGCAGTCCAGAACTATAAGCTCCGCGCCGGACAATGAAAGCTCCGATGCGAGAGCCTGCCCGAAACGACCGAGTCCGATTATTCCGTATACCGCTTTTTTATTTTTCTTTCCGTACATAATATCACCTTTTTATCCTATTGAAATATTGCCCTCGGGGAAGCTTACACGTTCCGCCCTCCCGAAGTGCCAAAGCGTTGCCACCGTAAGCGGTCCCAAGCGCCCTATGAACATTATTGCTATCGACAACAGCTTTGCCGGAATCCCCAAGCCGCTCGTTATTCCCGTTGAAAGTCCCACCGTGCCGAACGCGCTTATAACCTCAAAAACGATATCGCGCAGCGGGATTGCAGGCTCTGCCGCAGACATTATCCACGTGCCGACAGCAACAACCGCAGCAGCAAGCAGTGTTATGACTGAGGCTTTGCGAAACGCATCCTTCGGAATTGAATTGTGAAAGGCTTTCTCCGTCCTGTTTACGGCAGCCGACTTTATGCCCTGCAGCAGCACGAAAAATGTTGATGTCTTTATTCCGCCGCCCGTGGAGCCGGAAGAAGCACCGATAAACATTAAAACCGCGAGCACAGTAATTCCCGCGTTGGAAAATTCGCCGAGCGGATATGTCGAAAAGCCCGCCGTTCTTGCGGACACACTGTGAAACAGTGCACCGAGCCACGAAATATTTTCCGTAAGCTTTAAAAGTACCGTGCCGGCGACAATCAAAGCAATGCTGACAGAGATAACAACCTTTGAATGCATTGAATATTTCTTAAAACCGAATTTGTATTTGCACATTTCCTGTATAACGAGAAATCCGATGCCGCCGAAAAAAATCAGTCCGCATGTCACCAAATTCAGCGCAGCACTGTCGCGATAAGGAATTAAATTCCGATAATTGCCCAAAATATCGAAGCCCGAATTGTTAAAAGCTGCGACTGAATGAAATAAACTGATTCCCGCCGCCTTCAGCGGTGAGTAATCCCGAACGAAAACCGGAAAACTCAAAACCGCACCTGTCAATTCAAAAATAAAAGTTGTAAGAAGTACGCTTTTAAGAAAGCGTATAACGCCCCTGTCCGAATTCAGGTTTGACGCCTCGCGGATAAGGCTGCGCCCTTTGAGGTCAATCTTTTTGCCAATTGCCAGAATAACGCCCGCGCCGATTGAGGTGACTCCGAGACCGCCCACCTGTATAAGCAGTGCAAGAAAAAACTGTCCGAGCGGAGTAAACGTATCTCCGGCATCCACGGAAATAAGTCCCGTTACGCACACTGCGCTTGTTGAAGTATACAGTGCGTCGATATATTTAAGCTCCGCACCGTTTTTTACACTGCACGGAAGAATCAAAAGCACGGAACCCGCCAAAATAAGCACGGCAAAGCCCAATGCCGTCAACCGTGCCGGCGACTGCGACCGAAAAAAACCTTTCATACAAATTTGCCTCTTTTACATGTCGATATAATTTTCATGCCCGACACGCGGATTGGTTAGGCTGACGGGAGCTGAACCCGTGTTCTGTTCTGACAGCCTGCTTTCCTCAGGTCGGGCAATTTTTTATTTTTTGTGAGAAATGCGTCTCTGTATGAGCTTCACAAGCTCCACTATCGGGATAACGGAAAAAGCGAGGGCGAGAGAAACGGCATATTCGGCAAATCCGATAGGTGTGAAGCCGAACGCGTTTGCAAGGAAAGGCACCTCAATTACGGCGGTTGTCAGCACAAGAGATGCAATCATTGCGCCGAAAAGGAAAAAATTGTGGCTTCCGTGAAGGCTCATTGAAATTACCGAGCCGCGCTGAGAGCGCATGTTGAACGAATGGAATATCTCACACATCGACATTGTCAAAAACGCCATTGTCATGCCCTGCTCGCAATTCGCAATGTTTGTAAACACCCAGTGTCCCGTTTCAAAACGTTCACCGATAAAGAACGCCGCAAGCGTCAGCACGGTAACAAGAATGCCCTGATACATAACATCAAAGCCCACTCCGCCCGCAAAAATTCCGTCGGACGGGTCGCGCGGTCTTCTTTTCATTATGTTTTTTTCCGATTTCTCAAGTCCGAGCGCAAGCGCAGGGAAGCAGTCCGTCACAAGGTTGATAAACAGCAGGTGCGGCGCCTTGAGAACGGTAAAATTAAGCAGCGTCGATGTAAAAATCGCAAGCACCTCGGCAAGATTGGAGCCGAGCAGGAACTGCACTGCCTTGCGGATGTTGTCATAAATACGTCTGCCCTCGCCGACGGCGCCGACAATAGTCGCAAAATTATCGTCCGCCAGCACCATGTCTGCGACATTTTTCGTTACATCCGTACCCGTGATGCCCATGCCGATGCCGATATCCGCATTTTTGATGGACGGCGCATCGTTAACGCCGTCGCCCGTCATTGCGGTAACCTTGCCTTTGGAGCGCCACGCATTGACGATTCTCGTCTTGTGTTCGGGCTGAACACGCGCATAAACGCGGATATTTTCAACACGCTTTGCAAGCTCGGAATCGCTCATCGAGGAAAGCTCAATGCCCGTCACAGCCTGTGAAGGGTCACTCAGAATGCCAAGCTCATCCGCAATCGCAACGGCGGTGTCCCTGTGGTCGCCCGTGATCATAACGGGTGTGATGCCCGCCATGCCGCACTCCTTTATCGCGTCCTTGACCTCGGGGCGCACGGGATCTATCATACCGGCAAGACCGACAAAAACAAGGTCGTTTTCAAGCGCGTCGGGTGACGTGTTCTGCGGCATTGAGCCGTATTTTTTCAGCGCGGCGGCAATAACACGCAGCGCCTTGCCCGCCATTCTCTTATTCTCGGCGGCAATTTCTTTTTTAATTCCGTCCGTCATCGGGACGGTTTTTCCGTCGACAAGCGCATAGCTGCAAAGGTCGACAACCACATCGGGCGCACCCTTTGTGTACTGGATAACGCCGTCGGGGACTTTGTGAAGCGTGGACATCATCTTTCGGGACGAATCAAAGGGCGCCTCTCCCACTCGCGGCTCGGCAGCGGATAAGCTGTTTTTGTCAAGCCCGATTTTTTCGGCGTACGCAACAAGCGCCGCCTCGGTCGGTTCTCCCGTAACGGTGCCGTCGCCGTTCAATTCCGCGTCGGAGCAGAGCGCCGCTGCCTTTGCAAGCAGCTTTTCGTCACCGTAATGATCGACAACGGTCATTTTATTCTGCGTGAGAGTGCCGGTTTTGTCCGAACAGATGACCTGCGCACAGCCGAGGGTTTCAACCGCGGTCAGCTTTCTTATCACAGCGTTTTTCTTTGACATATTCGTAACGCCGATGGACAGAACAATTGTCACAACGGCTGCAAGTCCCTCCGGCACGGCGGCAACGGCAAGGCTCACCGCGACCATAAACACGTTTATTACGCTCTTGAAAATGAGAGCGGAATCACCCGATGCGAGAATGTCTCTTTCTTCAAACAGAGAAATTGCGAAGATAACCGCGCATATTGCAAGAACCAGCACGGTGAGTATTTTTGAAAGCTGCGACAGCTTTTTCTGCAGAGGAGTCTGTCCCTCGCCCGCGTTCGCGATAGCCTCGGCTATCTTTCCCATTTCGGTGCTCATACCGACAGCGGTTATAACGGCTTTTCCGCGTCCGTAAACCACGGCGGAGCCTGAATAGAGCATGTTTTTTCTGTCGCCGAGCGGCACTTCTCCGAGTTTTTTGTCGGAAACAAGCGTTTCGTCCGTTTTTGTAACCGGAACGGATTCGCCCGTGAGAGCGGATTCCTCGACCTTCATTGAGTGTGCCTCGATTATGCGGCAGTCCGCAGGGACGGCATCTCCCGCTTCGAGCAGAATCACATCTCCGACAACAAGATCCTCACTCTTAACGGAAACGGTTTTTCCGTCACGCAGCACCTTTGTGGTGGCGGCACTCATCTCCTTGAGCGCGTCAATGGCTTTTTCCGCCTTGCTCTCCTGCAGCACGCCGAGTATGGAATTTATCAGCACGACGGCAAGAATTATCACAGTGTCGGTCGGGAAGGACATCTTTTCGGCAAGATATCCCTCATAAATTGTTGTCGCAGCGGAAATAACAGCCGCAACAATAAGAATAATAATCATCGGGTCGGCAAGCTGCTCCGCAAAGCGCCGCAGAAACGATTTTGACTTTGCCTCGGCAAGCCTGTTTTTTCCGTTTCGCTCAAGCCGAAGCTCCGCTTCCGACTGCGTTATGCCGTCGGGTGTGCTTCGCGTAAGCTCAAGCGCGCGTTTTGCTGTTTCAAAATGGTACTTCATTGAATTTCCTCCCTTAAGATATAAAAAAGCCTCGGACAGACAGAAATGTCTGCCAAAGGTCTTGCTTCATACGCTTTTTCGCATGTGTCTGCTGCCGGCCGGGAACGGCACAGAGCCACCGCAGCGGTTGACGACAACAGATGGGGTATTCCCCATAGCTACTCCCCAATGGAATATATTATCATCATACACGACGGAAAGAAAAATGTCAAGCATAACAATTTAAATTTCGGTATTCGGATATCACAATTTTAATTAGCGGTTGAAACAAACATATTTTTTCGGCAATTTTATGATTTACCCGTCGACCGACCGCACGTCATTCGCCCGTGATTCCCGCCTGCAAGAAAAAAAGCACAATACCTAACCGCCTGAATTGTAGGGTCGGTGCACCTGCGCCGACCGCGAGAATATACACACGATTATAACGAAACGTCCGTCGACGGACGGGCATTGCATGGGTTGAAATTGTTGCACCGTGTAATTTCCATTCGTCAATTTTATGATTTATCCGTCGACAAACCGAAAAGCACAAGCCCATGTTTTTCACCGCGGAACGCCCGGTGTGCGTTCCCTACAAGAGAAAAGGCACAACACCCGACCGCCCGATACCGAAAAAATTCGCAGCGATAGTGGTTTGCAAAAATGAAATAAGCCTAACCGCCTGATACCGAAAAAAGTTGGTAGCAAGTCGGCGCGTCGCGAGCGCGTTTACAAGCGAGCAGCAGAGACGCGGCGTGACTTTTTTCGGA
>OMRJ01000159.1 GCA_900313475.1 uncultured Eubacteriales bacterium
AATAGTAAGGAAAATGCCGGCAAGACGAAGCCAACCGAGAAAAGCCCTCGGAGCAAGCTTAAATTCGTCGCGCGTCACCTCGTCGGCGGCGTCGCCGACCTGCTGCGCCATGTAGTCCTGCGCTTTAAGCTCGGCATCGCTGCCTGTTTCGCGCGGACCTATTTCGGCGCAAATCTTTTTGATTGTGCGTGCCGCGAAATTCGCGTACATTCGCAGTGTCGGTTTAAACTTCTCGACACTTTCGGAAGCTTTCATATAATCCTTTTCCCCCTGTGGTCAATATAAAAACAATACTAACACAATTTGTCTGAAAAGTCGAGATGTAAATCGCATAAATCGTCACGTGTTTAATTGTGTAAAGTTCACAAAATATATGTTAACATTTTGTGAACGACAGCAATTTTATTTCTTTGTTGCGCTTTTTTCAACCGATATTTTCTGTTTGCACCGCGCGCCGTTCGCGAAGCTCATCGAGTATTTTCTCACGTTTTTTTCCTGTAAAGCCGTCGGAGGCGAACACGAGTGCGGGCAGCAGATTGCCGAGCAGGCCGAACAGCGTGAACACAAAAAAGATGCCCTTAAGCGTTCTTTCGCTCTGAACCGGACGCACCGTTTTTCCCGCCGCGTCCGCGAATGCGCTTTGATAACCCACTTTGTTTAAAGAGATGTTATAAAGATTTATTTTTATAAGCGCGTTGATCTTGTTTGAAATGTTTGAAACCGCACAGAGAATGCCGTCGCTTCTTATCGGAACGCCCTTTTCTTTGTACGAGCGCCATTCCATATAGTCTGCGGAATCGGCAATCCGGACGGAACGCAGCGTGCCTATTGCGGAATTGGGCATGCCCGAAAGCCCGATAAGTATGCCGATAAGCCACCGCAGTCCGCGTATTTTCGACACCGAAAAACCGATATTGAACAGTGAAATAATGCCGTAAAGCAGTGCGGAATAACCGTAGCCCGCAATGAGCAGATTCCTGCTCTGTATTTTTTTCCCGATAACCGGAACGGCAGCAAGACCGAGATAAGACAGCGTTCCGCTCACCGCGTCTATTACCGGTTTCATTGCGTAATCGTCAAAAACGTTGTCGTAAACATACGGCAGCAGCTTGTATGTTACCTGTCTGAATGTCTCAAAAAAGCATGCGAGCACAATGACGGCAAGCGGCTTGTTGCGGATGATTGCACCGAGCGTTTCGCGGTTGAGCGGCGTTTTATGCTTTTTTTCGTTTACTTTGAGTGACGTTTTTTCCCGCAGTGTAAAAAACGGCGCATACATAGATGCCACGCCCGGAATGCAGAACAGCAGCGCAGGAAAAAAATATCCCCATTTTTCCTCTGCCGCGCCGCGAATTGCCTTGAGAAAAATCGGTACCACCCATCCCGGAAGCATGGAGCCGAGCGACGACGCAAATGACGAAAACGTGTAGAAGTTCTTGCGGTCGTCGGGGTTGTTTGTCATTCTCAGCGACAGAGTGAGCAGCGACATGTCGTAAAATGTGTCGACTGTATTGAAGATGACCGTCAGAATCAGCGCCCACAGTATCATTCCCGTTCGTCCGAAAGGCGGTACGACAAAAAGCAGCATCGACGAAAGGGCAAACGGGATCGGCATCAGTCCGATAAGACGTTTTGTCATTGATATTTTTCCCTTTACGGGCATGTCAAGCAGGACGCCCGCGACGGGCGGAATCGCAAATCCCGCAGCGGTGGACGCGTTGCCCACCCATACGAGCGGCTTTCCGTCGATGCCCATGCAGTCACGTCCGAATTTGTCGGAAAAAGTGCCGACACAGTCCTGTCCCATGGCATTGCCGAAAATGCCGGCGGCATAGCCGAGCTGCTCTTTCAGTGTGAACGATTGATTGCCCGATATTCCGTCGAGTGTTTTTTTGATTTTGCCGAAAGCGTTCATATATATCAATCTCCCTCTTGACTTTATTTTATATGCTGAATTATAATAGCAATAGCACAAATGTGCTGTAAACAAGCATGATTATGCACAATCAAAGAAAGGAAAATTAAATGGCGGACACTCATTTTGAAGAACAGCCGCGCAAGCCCGCGGATGTTTTGTATTACCGTTTTACTTCACACAAAAAGATTCTTTTTCACCGTCACGACAGAATGGAGATAATCTGTGTCCGCCGAGGGAGGATAGCTCTTGAAACGGACAGCGGTCGGCATATGCTTACGGCGGGAGACATCGCCGTCGTAAACCCGTGCGAACGCCACGGCAGCAACGAACTGTCGTCCGATAACTCTTATTTCGTCTTTCTCGTCCCCCGCTCCGTTTTTGCCGCATGCGGGCGCGAATACACTTTTCGGGGAACGGTAAAAAACGACCGCGAATGCTTTGCCTGCGCAGAAGCTGTTTCCTCTCTTTTTGAAAAGAGAAACGGCTCCGACGGATATTTGAGACGTTCTGAAATATACCGTCTGCTTCACCTTTTGTCACGGTACGCAAAAAAAACCGACAAAGCCGTTCCCGCGAACGAAAACGACAGTGAGATAACCGCAGGGCTTAAAACCCTTATAAGGACAGGCTATGCGGATTCATTTTCTGTGAGGGAGCTTGCGCACAGCTTCAGCGTCAGCGTTTCAAATCTGCAGCATACCTTCAAGCACGACACCGGAATGAGCATAACGGGTTTTATAAACATGACCCGTACCGAAAATGCAAAGCGGCTTCTCGAAAATACAGAGCTTTCCGTGTCGGATATCGCACAAAATGTCGGTTTTTCCGACCATAACTATTTTACTCGCGTGTTCACGGCGGCAGTCGGGCAGTCCCCGCGCGAATACCGCCGCGCTCACAGAAAACAGTTTTCTTTTCACCCGACCGCAGCTCTTTGAAATATTCGCGGCAAACAAAGTCCTTTATACGTTTGCGGCATTCGAAACACGAAAATTACGAAAGGCGCCCGCCGTCTGCAAGCAACTGCACACGGAGAGCGCCTCCCGTATATTTGTCAAGGAGAAAGAACAATGAATTTCGATATGCGTTCGGCGGAACGTTTTTTCGTTCGCCGTATGCCGCGTCGGACAATGAGTGTTTGTTTCCGACTCGCCGTCCTTTGCCGGACACGGCGTGAACCGAACCGTCCGCGACGCAAAATCACCTGCATTTACTGCCGTGATTATTTCATGCCGTCTTCGTAAGCCTTGATCATCTTTTTAACCATCTGACCGCCGACGGAACCCGCCTGACGCGAGGTAAGATCACCGTTGTAACCCTGCTTAAGATTTACGCCGACTTCGCCGGCAGCTTCCATCTTAAACTTATCGAGAGCGTCTCTCGCTTCGGGAACAAGATTAGAATTACCCTTTTTAGCCATTTCTTTACACTCCAATCCTTTGCGGTTTTGCAAATCATTTTGCAACCTTTATTGTGTACGAACAAAAATGTAATATTATCGGTAAAATCCGTTAATGATGTACTTCGTACACATTAGGTTTTTCTGTCCGACTGTATTTGCATCTCCGCCGTACGCTCATTATTGTGCACAGTAAACCGCAATTATTACATAGAAAAAAATGTAAAAAACTTTGCAAAAGCGCACCGGGCGTTCCGCGGTAAAAAGCACATGCGAATACCGTTCGGTCGGTCGACGGATAATCATAAATTTGACGAATGAATATTACACGGTGTAATTATGTCGACCCTTGCAATGTATATCTGTCGAACGCACGTTTTGTAAACTTCTTTACATTTGCGGCCTCGTCGTCACGGACTGCGTATCGCTTGCGGCTGCGTTCCTCGCCGCGAACGCTCACTCCGTCGTTCCTCCTCTCCGAAAAAAGTCACGCCGCGTCTCTGCTGCTCGCTTGTAAACGCGCTCGCGACGCGCCGACTTGCTACC
>OMRJ01000130.1 GCA_900313475.1 uncultured Eubacteriales bacterium
ACTTGACGTATTTGCAAGGGTTTTAATGCGGCATGAGCTAAATCCGACCGGTCAAAACCGACACGGGTTCAAGTCCCTTCAGCCTAAGCGCTTTGAGATAAGTCTTGCGGTCCTCCGAGACGCGAAAACTCTCGCAAGCCTTCTGTATTGCCTTGTTGTGCGTCCAAACGTCAAGACCGCGGTTTTCGATAAACTTCACGGCGCTGTCATACTGTTTTGCAAGCGCAGTGGCAAAATACCACGCAATCATCTTATTTATGTAGTACTCTCCGCTTCTTATCCGCGCGATATCGGCTGCGTACTTCTCATTGTATCTGCCGTCGAGAAAATGCGTCATAAGCATTTCTATTCCGAAACGAACCTCATAAGTGTGTTCGGAGCGGAGCAAACGGTACAGATACGGCAAAAACGCGTCGGGATCCTTTGCTATGGCTTTCGGCCGCATCACGTCGCATGTCGCCCAGTTGTCAACAAACGGCAAAAACCTGTCAAGCTCGTCGACAAGCCTGCCCGCATCCTTTATATAAGATATCAGCAGTGCGTGCAGACTGTTTTCATCGTAATACTCATGCGGCAGAACCGAAACAAAGCTTTCGGCAAGCTCCGTTCCCTTTATCTCCGCCGCAAGCTTTTTCATTACAGGCATGCGCACGCCGATTATCTTTTCCGACGCTATATTCGGAATCAGTTTTGAATGAAAGCTTTTATACTCCTCGTCCGACATTTCAAAAAGGCGACGACGTATCTCCGCAACCGCTGTTTTTTCTTCCGTGACAATCACTCCCTTTTACAAAATAATAGCACATGCAATACCCGATGTAAACAATAAATACGGTAAAAGGCAAAGCCTCACACGGCGAAATATCAGGCTAATGCCGCACGCCGGCAAATCCCCGTACGCCCGCACATGTTTTACGCAATTAAGAACCTCTTTTTGTTCGGAATTTTTTTTGTTTTTTTAATGGGAGGTTTTGTCGAAAGCGTTGACGGATACTATATGTTGTGCTATATTTTATAAAAAGAACACAACGCCGCAGCAGAGTACGATTTAATGTACTCAAAATCGACAAAAATCGAACAAATGTATTGACAAATCCGTTTGCATAGGTTATACTGTTCTTACAAGACAAAACAAATGTTCGATTATGAAAGGTGGACGTTTTTATGCATACTATATATTCCGTTCTTATAATTCTCGAAGTTTTTCTCGCCGCTTTCGGCGCATGGTGCATTCTCAACGAAAACAGACTTATCTCCTTTGAAGAAAAGCTTTCGCGGAGAATAAAATCCGCCGTGCGCATGCACGCAAAGAAAAAAGCCGCAGAAAAACGTCGCCGCATGAACGCGCGTGTGCGCTACACCCCTGATGTTCCGCAGAAGCTGAAAGCGGAAAATCAGAATGCGGCATGACACCGCCGAAAAGCTTGCTTTGCTCCGTCCCGCGCGGCAATATGTAATATTTATCCGCTTTTATTGACGGATACACTGCATCTGTTTTTGCGTTTGCAATTGCTTTTACGGCTTTTTTGTGTTACACTGTGTGTTAGGCTGACGGAACTTGAACCCGTGTCGGTTTTGACAGGCTGATTTTCGTTTTTTGAAGTGCAGACTTGCTGACGCAAGTCAAGACGAAAATGGCGAAAAGTGCCGAAAAGGGGCACTGACGGGCGACATAGGTTCGAATCCCGTCAGCCTATGACAACCGAAAACGTCCGAAAGGAGCTTTTATATGCATCACATAGTCATTCTCGATTCATCAACCGCAAATCCCGGCGATTTAAGCTGGGATTTTCTGAAGAAATACGGTACGCTTGAAATCTTCGGCAGGAGCACGCCCGCGGAAACAGCAGAGCGCGCGAAGAATGCCGACATTGTTATAATCAACAAAACCGTTTTGTCGGAGAGCACACTTCGCCGACTGCCGAAGCTGAAGTTTATAACGCTTCTTGCAACCGGCTTCAATGTCGTTGACATCGCAGCGGCAGACAAACTCGGAATAACCGTTTCAAACGTTCCGTCATATTCAACCGACGCCGTCGCACAGCAGACTTTTGCTTTTATTCTCGAATTTGCAAACCGCGTAGGCATTCACTCGGAACGCGTCCACTGCGGAGAATGGGTAAACTGCCCCGATTTCAGTTTTATCGCCGCTCCTCTCTGTGAGCTTAGGGACAAGACAATAGGAATAATCGGCTACGGCAGAATCGGAAGACGCGTGGCGGAAATTGCGCATGCCTTCGGCATGAAGGTCATCGTGAACACCGCGCACCCGGAAAAATATTCCGATGCAGCCGCAAGCTTTATGTCGCTTGACGAAATGCTGCCGAAATGCGACTTCGTGACGGTTCACTGTCCGCTCACTCCGCAGACGGACAAGCTTGTAAACGCCGATTTTGTCGCAAAAATGAAAGACGGCGCTTTTCTCATAAATACATCGCGCGGAGCGGAGCTTGACGAACATGCCGTTGCCGACGCTCTGAACTCCGGCAAGCTTGCAGGGGCGGGACTTGACGTGCTCACGACAGAGCCGCCGCTTGCCGACAATCCGCTTCTCAAAGCAAAAAATGCGTGGATAACACCTCATATCGCCTGGGCGCCGTTTGAAACACGCGAGCGTTTGCTGGGTGTCACGGAAGAAAATATCAAAGCCTTCTGCGACGGTGCACCCGTTAATGTTGTCAATCATCCGTCCGTCATAAAATAACACCGCACGTGTCGAAAACTATGGTAAATTGCAAAAAACGTACAGCCTTGCCGGCAAAAATTTCGGTCAGATGCACAAACATTGACCTGCGTCAGTTAAATATTTAACAAATTGCTTGCAAAAACACAAAAATCGTGTATACTATATGTTGGTAAATTAAGAGGACGCGGTTACGTATTTTCGGCGCGGCGTCACTCTGAAAACGGAGGAATATATAATGTCAGTTAAAGTTGCTATTAACGGTTTCGGCAGAATCGGACGTCTTGCATTCCGTCAGATGTTCGGTGCGGAGGGTTACGAAGTTGTTGCGATCAACGACCTTACCAAGCCCTCAATGCTTGCTCATCTTCTTAAGTATGATACCGCACAGGGCGGTTACTGCGGCAAAATAGGCGAAGGTCTTCACACTGTTTCGGCTGATGACGAAGCAGGCACAATCACCGTAGACGGCAAGGTTCTCAAAATCTATGCCGAAAAAGACGCTAACGATCTTCCCTGGGGCGAGATCGGCGTTGACGTTGTCCTCGAGTGCACGGGCTTCTACTGCTCAAAGGAAAAGAGCATGGCTCACATCAACGCAGGCGCAAAGAAGGTTGTTATCTCCGCTCCCGCGGGCAATGACCTTAAAACCATCGTTTTCTCTGTAAACGAAAACACTCTTACGGCCGACGATCAGATCATCTCCGCCGCTTCCTGCACAACAAACTGCCTTGCTCCCATGGCTAAGGCTCTTAACGATTACGCTCCCATCCGCAGCGGCATCATGAGCACCATCCACGCTTACACAGGCGATCAGATGATTCTCGACGGTCCCCACAGAAAGGGCGATCTTCGCCGTGCGCGCGCAGGCGCAGCCAACATCGTTCCCAACTCAACGGGTGCAGCAAAGGCTATCGGTCTTGTTATCCCCGAGCTTAACGGCAAGCTCATCGGCTCCGCGCAGAGAGTTCCCGTTCCCACAGGCTCCACCACAATCCTTACCGCTGTTGTTGAGGGTGAAGGCGTAACAAAAGAGGGCATCAACGCCGCTATGAAGGCTGCTTCTTCCGCTTCGTTCGGCTACAACGAGGATCCCATCGTTTCCTCCGATGTTATCGGCATGAAGTTCGGCTCACTCTTTGACGCTACACAGACAATGGTAGCCGACCTCGGCAACGGTCTTTATGAGGTTCAGGTTGTTTCATGGTACGACAACGAGAACTCCTACACCAGCCAGATGGTCAGAACCATTAAGTATTTCGCAGAGCTTTAATTCTCGGTTTACCGATATTGCTGCACCGGATGCCGTTTCGGCATCCGGTGCTTTTTTTCGGAAATTTTGAAGATTTATAAAATCAACGCAGACACCGTTCCGTCCACTCTAAACAAAATACAGGCTCTCTCCGTGCGGTGATTTGATGCAGACAATGTTCGTTTTTGGGCAATAACAAAACGCCCGCCGACGGCGGACGCTTTGTATAAATTACTGTTCAAAATATCTTGAAAGAAATTCCTTCGTTCTCGCTTTTTCGGGAGCGCCGAAGATCTGTTCGGGAGAGCCCTCCTCCTCGATGTAGCCGCCGTCCATAAAAATTACCTTTTTGGAAACGTCACGGGCAAAAGCCATTTCGTGAGTTACGACTATCATCGTGAGTCCGTCCTTTGCAAGCGACTTCATGACCGCAAGCACCTCGCCTACCATTTCGGGGTCAAGCGCGGATGTGGGTTCGTCAAACAAAATGACTTCCGGCTCCATGCACAGCGCACGCGCGATTGCCACGCGCTGCTTCTGACCGCCCGAGAGCTGGCGCGGCTTTGCGTTTTTATAAGCCGACATGCCAACCCTTGAGAGATATTTTTCGGCACGTGCCTCCGCTTCGCTCTTTGAGAGCTTAAGCACCTTCTGAACACCGACCGTGCAGTTTTTGAGCACGCTCATGTTATTGAAAAGATTGAAGCTCTGAAACACCATTATAACCTTTGAGCGGTATTCGGCAAGCGAAACGCCCTTTTCGCTGATATCCTTGCCGTGGAAGCTGACAGAGCCGCCCGTCGGCTTTTCGAGCAGATTTATACAGCGAAGCATCGTGCTCTTGCCGGAGCCTGAGGAACCGATAACGCTTATCACGTCGCCGGGTTCGACGGAAAAATTTATGTCATGGAGGACGTCGTTTGCGCCGAATGACTTTTTAAGATGGCTGACTTCGATCAAAGACATATCACGCATCCTCCTTTTTCGCATTTATCTGACTTCTGAAATCCGTCTGCGAACCGCAGATAACGTAGCTGTCGTCGCCATCCATCTTTTTCTCGACAAAACGGAGGATTCTCGTGACTGTAAATGTGAGGATAAAATAGATTACCGCGCAGATAACGTATGCAGGGACAAACTGGAAGTATGTGCCGCCCGCCGACTTCGACATAAACATAAGCTCGGTTATCGAAATTACGCTCAGGACGGAGCTGTCCTTGATGTTAACAACGAACTCGTTGCCTATCGAGGGCATAATATTTCTTATCGCCTGCGGAATGACGACAAGCGTCATTGTTTGGAAATGCGTCATGCCGATGGACTGCGCGCCCTCGATCTGTCCTTTGTCTATCGAAATAATGCCGCCGCGGACAATTTCAGCCATGTAAGCACCCGTGTTTACCGATATAATAATGATAGCGGACAGCAACGCAGGCATACCTATTCTCGCGAACCAACTGTAATGGATAATAAGCGCCTGAACCATCATAGGTGTGCCTCTTATAACTTCAACATACACGGAAAGAATGAAATTAACGACTTTCATTATACCCCACTTAACGGGGGATTTTTCCCTTTCCGTCGGTACGGTGCGTATCACCGCAATTATAAGACCTATTATAAATCCGGCAACCGTGCCGATAAGCGCCATAAGAACAGTGTAGCCCGTTCCTTCTAAAAACAGCCGCCAATATTCGGAGAATAATCTCACAACCCAATCAAAAAATCCCATAACTACCTACCGTTTTAAAAATTATTTGCCGGTACCGCCCGTCGGGCAGATATACGGCAGAGAAAGCCTGACCGTATTTTTCCGCCCGAACCGGAACAAAATTACCGATGCGTTGATTATTCTCCGGGCTGACGTGCTATGCAATCAAGCATAAGAGCGTCCTTCTGTTCGGAGGTAAGCGACGCGATAACCTTGTTTATCTCGCTTGTAAGAGAACTGCCCTTTCTCATAGCGACCGCAATGGAAGCATCCGTGAGGTCATATTTGAAGCCGTTGCTCTCTGCAAACTCAATGAATGTGAAGTCCTTGTTGGATTCGACAGCGGACTTTGCACCGGGACGCTCACAGACATAGCCGTCGATGGAGCCGGCTGCAAGAGCCTGGGTAAGAGCTGCGAAGTTGGGAAGCGCAGCCTGCTTTTTAACGCCTTCGATCTGGTCGATGACTTCATAGTGGAATGTGTTCTGCTGCCCCGTGATCTTTGCTCCCTTAAAGTCTGCGATTTTTGTTGCCGAAGCATAAGCCGAATCTTTTCTGACAACCATGACAAGAACACTGTCAAAATAGGTATCGGAGAAATCAACACTGATCCTTCTGTCCGCAGTGGGAGACATACCCGCGATGACCGCGTCTATATTGCCGGAGTTAAGAGCGGGGATCAGTCCGTCCCATTCCATGGGCTTAATTTCAAGCGTTACACCGAGAGCCTCTGCAACCTTTTTTGCGACCTGAACGTCGTAGCCGTCGGCATACATTCCGTCCTTAATCTTAACGGTATTTTCATTTTCGGTCGTCTGTGCCCAGTTGTAAGGCTTATAGTCACATTCCATGCCGACAACTATTTTGCCTGCCTTTTTAACATTTGCGAGGTCGTTTGCACCGAGCGTCGATGATACGGCTGCACCGGTTTCCGACGGGTTCGCCGCATCGGAGGGATCTTTGCCGTCCTTGTTGCAGGCGGTAAAAGCAAGCACGCATGAGAGTGCGGTTACAACAGCAAGAAGAATACAGAGTGTTTTTTTCATTTTCATTTACCCCTTTGGTTTTTTTTGCCGCAAAACGAAAACTGCCGCAGTGGAAAAATCACTGCGGCAGCCGATATCATACTGCTTATTTGTGATAGCTCTCCACTTTTAAGTGACAGTACGGCAGATATTATCCGACGTACCGGTATACACGGTAAAATCCGTACCGTATACCCTCGGCGACGGCTCCTTTCACACGGGAGCGGATACTCCGTTTTTCGTGCTACTTATAGACATCGCGCCTCTACCTGACAGATATTCGATTTGTAACGTTGATTGCAGTTTAACACGCAGAAAGCCGCTTGTCAAGAGCTTTTTTGAATTTTCTCAAAAATTTTTTCGTTTAATCTTCACAAACCGCAAGGCACAGCTTTGTGCAAATTTACAAAAGATTTGTATAATATATACGGAGAGAGAAAACGGCTCGGCACATCCTTTTCAAGCCAAAGAAAAACCGGAGAACTTTTTATACTCCCGCACTTTTACAGCAGCACGAGGGCAAGAATCCCGGCAAACGATACGGCAACGGATAATATTTCCCGTTTTGTCGGCTTTTCTTTCGTAAAAAAACATATTACGGTTGACACTATCATGACACCTCCCGTAACAAACGGGTACTGCGCCGAAGCAGGCAGATTTGAAAGCGCAATAAGCAGCAGAAAATATCCGACGCGGCCGAGCAGTCCCGAGCCGACCGAGAGAAGAAGTCCGTTTCTGCCGAGTTTTATTTTTTTCTCCTTTGAAAACAGAAGCCATACTCCTGAAATGAGCACGGACACAACGGCAGTCAGCACCGAAAAACCGGCGTCGCTCGTTTTTTCATACGGCAGCGCCTGAAAAACCTTTGAAATAACGCCCGACATACCGTTTAATACAAAAATTCCGACATACCAGCCGACTCCGCCTTTTCGGTCATCGCGCCTGACTGTCAGAAGCAGCGCCGCCGCAACAAGAACGATGCAAATACCCTTGCCGAGCGTCGGTTTTTCGTCAAAAAACGTCAGTCCCGCAATAAACGGAAGCATCATCCCGCCGAGCATCGAAAAAACGGAATAAAGAGACAGGTTTATTTTCCCGAACGCTTTTTGCGAGCAAAACGTGAATGCAAGGTTATTAACCGCCATCCACACTGCGACAAGCAGCGAAAACAGTGTAAATTCAAGCCTGAATTTATTCACGGCAAACAGCACCGCCGCACCGACGGCACTTGTCAGGAGCGAGAGCACGAGCGTGGCGCGAAGCGTGTTCCCGCACAGCTTTTGAAATTCTTTGTTCAGCAGAAACTGCACGCCGAACATGACGACGGCAGCCGAAATAACAGCATAATACAAAATTATCATCCTCCGATTTTCGCGCATCGAACCGACACTGCGCGCAATATGTAAAATATGTAACACAATCAGAACATTTGCTGAGAAAAAGTGCGGCGTTACCAAATCAAACCCGACAGAAATAAACATTCTCACCGACGGCAAGGGAAAATCCGCAGACGAAAAAAATGCCGTGAGAATAAACCGACAGGCAGTTATTCGGATTTTCGGGATTTCCGAATTGAGTCCGGTTTTCTGCCGGTTTGCAAAATGCTCCGGTACACGCCTGTATCGGCGTTACACCGGGCGAGGAGCCGTTCGGAGCATTAAAGTTAATTTTTTACAAACACTCCGTTTTCATATCCCTGGATACGTTTATCGTCATTCGCTTTATCGAGCCGTATTTCGCTCCACGCGCAGTAAAGCTCGCTTTTTTCCGTGCCGGTGTAGTGACGTCCGAGCTTTTTACACACAACGGCAGTCGTACCCGAGCCTGAGAACGGATCAAAAACCGTGTCACCGGGTTTGCTTGACGCCAGCACAAGCTTCGCTATAAGCTTTTCGGGCTTTTGCGTCGGGTGAGCGGTGTTTTCGGGCATGCTCCAGAACGGAACGGATATGTCATCCCAAAAATTAGACGGGCACGTCATACGGAAGCTTTCGCCGTTTTCCTCACACCAGTCCTTCGGAGCGCCGTTTTCACGGTAGGGCGCTTTCACGCGCCGCTTCTGTTTTACAGCGTTCACATCAAAATAATACTCTTTTCCCACCGTGCAGAACCATATGTCCTCAATACAGTTTTTCCAGTTTCCCGCAGCACCTCTCCCTTTTTCACGCTGCCATGTAATGCGGTTTCTCACGGTAAAGAACTCCTCCAGTACGGGGGCGGCGATAACGGATGTCCGCCAATCGCAGCATACATAAACTGTGGCATTTTCTGTGGCAAGACGACATATTTCTTTAATCCACCGCCGCGTAAACTCACGGTATTCCTCCGCCTTTTTCGCAGTAAAAACCTCCCCCGCGTAGTCCTTGCGGAGATTATACGGCGGATCGGCTATAATCAGCTCAAAGCTTTTTTCCGGAAGACGCGGAGCTGCATCGAAAAAATCAATACAGTATATTTTATCCGTGCATTCCCCGAGCGTTATGTCCCCGCAGGGGCAATTACATCTCGCAGCATATTCGGCACATTCCGACAGAGGAATATCAATCGTCCTGTTCTTCTCGGATTTCACCCGCGACCGCCTTCTTTCGGTATAAAATCAAATCTAAGACAGTATATCACCGCAGAAAGGTGTTGTCAAACCCGTAAACAAACGAAAAAAACTGATAGTTTGATATTTTTTTGATTTTTTATAGTGACAATTGCCTGCACTATCTGTTATAATACATAGGTGAAAAATTACCGCTCTGCGGATAAAAGGAGTAAACAATAATGAATAAGGCATATGAACCCTTATTGACGCCATGGAAAATAGGCAACTGCGAAATAAAGAACAGAATCGTCCTCACCTCCATGGGCGGCACCGACCTTTTCGGCTGGATGGAAGTCAACCACTTCGACAAAGAAGGTGCGCGCTTCATCATGGAAATCGCGAAAAACAACGTCGGACTTATTCTCCCCGGCTGTCAGCCCGTTTATAACCCCATGCTCGGTCAATGGCTCCATAAGAAAAAGAGCATGTTCAAAGAGCTGGGCAAATGGATGCCCGAATTCCACAAAACGGGCGCAAAGCTGTTCGTTCAGCTCACCGCGGGCTTCGGCAGAAGCTTTACGGTGTCCGAGATGATGGAAAAGCTCTACACGAACAAGGCGCTTCGGGTGCTCTCAAAGCCCGTTATGAACTTTGACATGATAACAGCCTCCGCAAGTCCCTCACCGAACAGATGGTCGGACAAGATTCCGTCACGCGAGCTTACAAAGGAGGAAATTCAAAGGTTCATAGATTCCTTTGCACAGTCCGCAAAGCTTCTCAAGGAGGCGGGAGTTGACGGTGTGGAGGTTCACGCTGTCCACGAGGGTTATCTGCTTGACCAGTTTGCCCTTAAATACGTTAACAAGCGTACCGACGAATACGGCGGCAGCCTTGAAAACAGATACCGCTTCGCAGCAGAAATTGTTAAGGCAATAAAGAAAGAATGCGGCAAGGACTTCCCCGTTTCACTGAGATACTCGGTCATTTCAAAAACAAAGGGCTTCCGTCAGGGCGCCCTTCCCGGAGAGGAATACACCGAGGTCGGCAGAGACATGGCAGAGAGCGAGATAGCAGCAAAGTTCCTTCAGGATGCAGGCTATGACATGCTCAACTGCGACAACGGAACATACGACGCATGGTACTGGGCGCATCCGCCTATCTACATGCCCGAAAACTGCAACCTCGAAGATGTTGAGCACATCAAAAAGTTTGTCGACATTCCCGTTGTCTGCGCAGGACGTCTCACACTCGACGCAGCATCAAAGGCTATTGCAGAGGGTAAGCTCGACGGCGCCGGCTTTGCCAGAAACTTCCTTGCGGATCCGGCATGGTTCACAAAAGTCATCAACGACAAAGAGGACGATATACGTCCCTGCATACTCTGCCACAACGGCTGCTTTAACATGTGCCATTACAAGGGCGTGCCCAACGATCAGGAGCTGAGCGATTCGCTCCACCTTGCGCGCTGCGCCGTAAACGCCGAAATGATGCAGTGGAACAAGCACTACATCAAAAAGACCGATTCACCCAAGACCGTTCGCATAATCGGCGGCGGCATCGGCGGCATGGAAACCGCGCGCGTTGCGGCTCTCCGCGGTCACAAGCCGGTAATTTATGAAAAGTCCGGAGTGCTCGGCGGCACATTTATAGCGGCATCCGCCGAAAGCTATAAGGGCAAGCTTCGCGACCTTCTCGAATGGTACAAACGCGAAATGAAAAAGCTCAACGTCGAGATACACTTCAACACCGAAATCAAGGACGTCGCTCAGTTCGGCACGGATCCCGTTGTTATCGCGACCGGCTCCGCAGCGCGCGTGCTTAAAAAAGTGCCCGGACACGAAAAAATGATCGAAGCATGCGAATACCTTCTCGGCAAAGAGGTCGGCGACAACGTAGCCGTTATCGGCGGCGGACTCACCGGCTGCGAAATCGCCTATGAGCTTGCGCTCCACGGCAAAAAGGTCAGCATCGTCGAGATGAAGGATGACCTCATCGCCCAGACCGGCGTCTGCCTTGCAAACAGCTCGTACCTCCGCGAGTGGTTCGCGTGGAAAAATGTCCCCGTTTACCTCGAAACAACTCTTAAAGAGGTCAAAGACGGCTCTGTTGTCTGCACCGATAAAGCGGGCAAAACAATTGAAATTCCCTGCGACTCCGTCATTTCCTCCGCAGGCTATATCCCCACTCCCCTCACAACAAAGGAAAAGAACAAAAACGTCGAGCTTGTCGGCGACTGTCTCGCCATCGGCAACCTCAAGAGCGTAATCTGGCGCGCATACGATGTTGCGATGAAGCTGTAATTATATCCCGACAAATTCAATCGAGCAGGCGGCTGCCCGTTAATTGAGCATCCGACCTCTCACACCGCCGTGCGCACCGTTCGGTACACGGCGGTTCAATCATATTGAGTGCATAGACTTGTACGCTTCGGATATACCGTTGTATCCCCTGCGTGCAAGTCTTTCATTTGTTACGGTACGGGTCAATATCCCATGCCCTGCAACAGCCCGGTATTCTTTTCGGGTGTTTCCGCTGCGGTAGGCGTTAAGAGCGTCACGACGGGCGAACACAAAAACGCGCTCACGCAGCTCTCCGCCATTGATTTGTTTGCCAAAAAGCACGGCATTTCAATTATCGCCGTCGACAGCCTGACCGACGCGGAGGGCAACGCGATAAACGGCGAATACCGCACGGGGAACAATATAGTTATCTCGCTCGACGCGGACGGCGGTCTGTATATGCCCGTTGTGGGCCACGAGATATTCCACTATGCCGAAAGCATCAATGCGGAGGATGCAAAGGCTCTTGCGGAAATGATAATTGACACTCTCAAAGCGTCAAAGGGCGCGGAGTGGCTCGAAGCGCGGCGCAGGGAATATGCGGGTTACGGCTACAAGGGCGAACAAATCGACAGCGAGATTGCCGCCGACTTCTTCGGTGCAGCCGTGACGCAGAAGGAATTCGAACGCCAAATAAAGGCTGCGGA
>OMRJ01000193.1 GCA_900313475.1 uncultured Eubacteriales bacterium
AAAACACATCTTGATATCGGATTTACCGATTTTTCAAAAAGCGTTATTAAAAAATATAAAGATGTTTTTATTCCAAATGCCATTAAAACCGCGGAGACACTGCGCCGGAATAAAAGTGATGCGTCATTTAAATGGACTACAGGTTCGTGGCTTATTTATGAGTATTTGCGTACATCCGACGATAAAAACAGGGCGGCGCTTGAAAAAGCAATCGAAAACGGTGATATCAGCTGGCACGGTTTGCCTTTTACAACCCATACGGAACTTATGAAGCCTGAGCTTTTTGAGTACGGGCTGTCTTTGAGCCAACGTCTTGATAAGCGATTTAACAGAACAACCGTTGCCGCAAAAATGACAGATGTCCCGGGACACACAAAGGCAATAATTCCTCTCATGAAAAAGGCGGGAATAGAGTTTCTTCATATCGGTGTGAACCCTGCTTCCGCTGTTCCCGATGTGCCTGAAATATTCAGATGGCAGTGTGACAGCGGCGAGAGTATTAACGTGATTTATAACGGCGAATACGGCAATTTCACACAGCTCGGCAACACAGGCGTCGCATTGTATTTCGCCCATACAAATGACAATCTCGGAGGGCAGACGCCGGAAGAAGTCGAGGAAACATTTGCGCAGCTGCGCAAGCTTGCACCGGGCGCAGAACTTGTTGCGGCGGACTTAAACGACGCCGCTGCAGTATTGCGTGAAATTGAAGAATCTCTCCCGGTTGTTACGGACGAAATAGGCGACACATGGATTCACGGCGTAGAGACTGATCCTAAAAAGGTGATGCAGTTCAGAGCTCTTGAAAATGTCTTTGCACATTTGCCCGACTGTGATGATAAAGAAAAGCTTGCCGCCGGATTGATGCTTATTCCCGAGCATACGTGGGGGCTTGACGAGAAAACGCATCTCCACGACGATGTTCACTATTCGCGTATAGAGTTCGGTGCGCACAGAGACGATGCGCCGTTCAAAAAAATGGAACGCTCTTGGCTCGAACAGCGCGAGTTTATGTACGATGCCGTTAACAGTCTTTCGGATTCCGCAAAAGAAAAGTGCGAATTAGCTTTGTCTGCACTTAAACCTCATAAATATGAGATCGAAAAAACGATCGAGCCGGGAATTGACATAAAAACGGGCGATTGGACACTGAAATTCAATGAAAACGGCGAAATCGTTTATTTAAGTAAGGACGGAAAAGTCGTTGCCGATGAAAATCATAGGCTGCTCACCCTCATGTATGAACAGTTTTGCTATGAGGATTACGTCCGTTTCCATATCAGATATCACCGCATTGAGGATCGGTGGGCATGGGAGGACTTCACGAAAATCGGAATGGATTCCGCCTCTCGAGAGCACAGCATGTTTTTCCCGACAGCTTCGGTCGGTCTTAACGGCGATAAGGTGATTGTAAACTACTTATTCCCCGAAAAAGCACATGCCGAAATGGGAGCACCCGAACTTATGCAGGCTGTTATCGAAGGCGGCGATAAAATAAGTATTACCGTTTCCTTCTTCGGCAAGCCCGCAAACCGTGTGGCAGAGGCACTGTGGGTCGGATTCTGTCCCGATGCAAAAAACTTGAGAGTACGAAAACTCGGAGCATTTATCGATGTTTCACACGTTGTTTCACGCGGTGCGCGTAATTTGCACGCTACAGATTTCGGTGTAAAGTATGACGGATTAACTATTGAATCGCCTGATTGTGCACTTGTTTCGCCGGGAAAACCTCATCTTGTCGATTTTGTTAACAAAGTTCCCGACAGCCGAAAAGAGGGCATTTACTTTAATTTGTACAACAATGTTTGGGGAACAAACTTCCCGATGTGGTATGACGAAGATACGGCGTACAGATTTATTTTGAAAACAGAATAAAGCAATAAAAAACTACGGTCGCAAATTCAATTGCGACCGTAGTTTTATATCATTCTCCTCGTTAATAAACAGTAACGGTTCTCAAACCGAGAACATTTATAAAGTGAAGCAAAACCGTTTTGCTTTTTGCGTCATACTGCATATCGCATTTTTCACCGTCAATATAAGCCTCACCGGGAACGAACGGGAGCTTGATTCTCATGTATGCATCAAAGTGCCCGGCTCCCTGAACGGTAAGAACGGCTTTTTTGCCGTTGCATTCCATCGAACGAATTCTGACGGAGGTACCGATAATTGCAGTGTCTTCCTTTATCCTGTTGAGATCGGTCAGGAGTGCGTGCTCACCGGGATTAAGAACCTTTTTTTCGGTGATTGAAAAGTCAAGTGAAAACATATCTGCAAAAAGCCCCGTTAATGTAAGGGGTTCGGCGCTGAAGCTTTCGTCCATTACCGATGCCGCAATACGCTCACCGCGGTTTATCTTGAGATAATTTTTGTACTCAATATCATATCCGGCTTTTTCCACGGTGCTCTTGAACGCTTTACGGAAAATATCGGCATTTGCCGTTGAAAAGCTGAAGATGCACGGATTTGTTTTTGTAAATGCTACAAAACCTTTTCCGCACTTTTGAGCCGAGCACTCCGCAAACGGAATGCCGAGCATATCAAACAGATGTTCGAGAGGAGCTTTGTATTTACCCGTCCACCAGCTGTTGACGCTGTTAAACACATCTTCGCAGCTGTCGGCGATATACAGCGTGCCGCCGCGTCTTACCCACTCCGCAATACTCGTGTTGATATCGGGGTAATCGGGTTTCATAAATTCATAACTCATTACAAGGACATCGTAATCGTCAAGATATCCGGGGAAACGTCGTGTGTTGTCGGTCAGCACGGGGCGAACGGGAATGCCGTATTTAAGAAGCGGAAGCGCAAGTGAGAAAAATCCGGGAAAACCGTTTGAAGCCATGTATTTAAGCATGATTTCGCCCTTTTCGTCATTTCCCTTAAATAATTTTTCCGTAAATTCGTCAAACAAAGACTGTTCCTCTCGGATGACCGTTCCGGTTTTTTCTTCGGGAGGTACCGAGAAACAGCAGTCGGGATAGGCTCTCTGATAAAGCTCACTGTCTCCGGTCAGAATGCCGACGCGAAGTCCCTTGGATTCTTCACACTCAAATGTTCCTAATGTGTTAAACACATTATACAGGAGCGTTTTGTAATCTTCGGGAATATACTCGGCATCAGGTGAGTCTTTCGGGCGTTTTTCGTTAAAAACTCTGTTTGGCCACGGTGCAACTTCAAATGAGTTGATACCGGGATGAAGAAGTGACGCGGTTACCGTTGCAAGATAATTTTTTCTGTAATCCGTCCAGTCAAAGATCGGGTTGTCTTCGATGGGATCATGCAGAAACCACATTTTTCTGCCGGTGCCCTTTACTAACTCCTGCATGACTCCGTATTCAAGGTAAGCCGTTTCAAATGTTCGTTCTTTTCTGACACCGTCAAACCAGTTTTCCTCTCTCGATGTTCCCGTCCAGACCTGTGCAATGCAGCCGTCAACGGCCGGAATATCGGAAAGCTTGCCTTCGGGGCTTACTATTTTCCATTGTGTGTAGTTGATAAGTGAATGAGTAGGAACATAAAAGCGGATATTTTTATTGTATTTTCTTTTTGCATATTCTTTTATCGAAGACGCAACCCTGTCAATGGTGCGGGTGAAAAGATATGCTTTGAGCTTTGAGCATTTATATTTGCCGTCGGCGCTTTCGTGCTGCGGCTTCCACGGCTCCCTGTAATAAAGCTCATATTCACGTTTGAAAGCGGGGGAATAACCTGCTCTGTCCCAAAATTCGGGTTCCTCGACATGGATCGCTTCCGCTCCGCTGTCAACGATAACGCGAAATTTGTTTGAAAGATAATCGGCAAACGATATTGTCGGAACCATATACGGCACTCTTTCGCCATGCATGATACGGTTGCCGTTGCGGTCGGTTTGAACCTCATCCCAATGGTCGGCTCCGTCATATATGCCGTCAAGATAATCTGTATAGCTTCCCCATGAGATACCGGTCATAAAATGCACAACGTATCCCATGCTTTTGTAAAGCTTTATACGTTCGCCTGTTGTCTCGTCAAGCCCGTATGCCATGACAAAATCACACGAGAAATCCGTACGCTCATCGGGCAGTGCTCTGATTTGTATTCCTGTTCTTTCTTCGGAGTTATCACGAATAAATGCCATATGCGCTCCTTAACGGTTCAGGCGGTTATCGCCGTGTATTTTTTTCGGTTTCTGTATTCTCTCGGTGAAACACCGACATATTTTTTGAAAGCAGATGTAAAAGTGTTAAAATGCGAAAATCCGCATTTTGTTGAAATCTCTTTAATCGGTAAAACGGTTTCGGTGAGATAATATTTTGCTTTGTTAATGCGCAAATTGGTTATGTACCCTTTCGGCGTGTCACCGAATGTGCGCTTAAAGCAATTTGAAAAATAACTGTACGAAAGTCCGCAAACATCCGCAAGATCTTCAATCGAAAGCTGCTTGTCGAAATTAGCGTTTATATACTCCGTTGCAATTCTTATTCCCTTGAAATAAGATGTAGTATGTTCTTCGGAGGCATTGTTTTGCGCTGCGGAATCAATTATTTCCGCCACAATAATACGGCTTAACGGAATAAGAACATTTTCGTCATCACGGTTTTCTTTTCCGTATTCGCTCATAAACAGTTCAATAAAAGCTGAAAGGGATGCGGACGCATAGAATGGCGAAACAAGTGAAGCACATTCGATTTTTTTTGATTTGAGAACTTCGTCAAAAAGACTGCGGTGAATAACAATATCGGTAAAAGATGTTCCCGAGGGTTTGTGCTGGATGTTAAAAGGACGGGCCGGGGAAACATTGTAAACGGTGTTAACCTCGCTGTAGTACACGGCACCGTCACCCGAAAGGTACGGAATCGACGTGTTCGGTATGAGAAATTCAACAACCTCATCATGACCTGTTTTGACTTCATATGATAAAGGGGTTTCTGTGCTGATTTTTGCAATTGCAAAGTTATCGGTGCCGAACATGACCGTATCACTGTATGTGCTGCCGTTTATGAATCCGGCTCTGTGTGCAAAAGAAACAATTTTTTCAGGATTTAATTCCTGCATTTCTATCCCTCCGTCTCCTTTTATACATTCATTATAGCGCGGCGTTCAAAAAAAAACTTGCATTGTGATGACTAAAAGGTGTACAATATTGATACGGAGGTGTTTACTACGGAATATAACCATGAAAAAGACTATGTCAACGGTGACACGGGTTTTACTTTGCGGTACGTTTACAGCGAGACGGAACCGTTCGTTAAGCATTGGCATGACTATTTTGAAATCTTTCTGATGATCGAGGGAAAGACGGTTCATCAGGTAAATGATATCGAACAGAATCTCGACGAGGGATATCTTGTCTTTATCCGTCCGGGTGATGTGCATTTTTACGTCTGCAAGCAAAACTGCCGGTTTCTTAATCTTGCTTTTTCAAAAGAGAACATGAATGAGCTTATACACTTTTTCGGACCCGGATTCAATGCCGAACGTATTTTACGTGAGAAGAATCCTCCGATATCAATTCTTTCACAGAGCGAAAAAGAAGAGCTTTTCAAAAAATTTCAGCAGATAAACACTTTGAGACTGAACAGCAACAGTAAATATAAATTCCGCATGCGGGTGTTTCTTGCGGAGATAATGGCTTCCTATTTTTCGGAGGAGATGTATTCTCCTCACTCCGATATTCCTCATTGGCTCGAAATGGTTTGCATGAAAATGCATTCAAAGGACAATTTCGCGGAGGGTATAACAAAAATGACCGAGATGTCGGGCTGTACGCAGGAACATTTGTCGCGATGCATGAAAAAATACTACGGCGTTACAGTAACTGAATACATAAATGATTTGCGTTTGAATTACGCTGCCAATATGCTTAAAAACTCAAGTATGAGCATTCTGGAAATCTGTTATGGCTGCGGCTTTGACAATACAAGTTACTTTCACCGTAAATTTAAAGAAAAATACGGCTTGACACCGCTCCGTTTCAGGATGCTGAATAAGGGAAGACTTATTTAGCGCGATAAAGCGTTTTCAAACCGTAAAAATATCAAGTTTTTTGTCCCGTTTTTTTTGCAGAAGTGTGAAGCGAATTGTTTTTTGTCAGCGTGCAAGAGGTGAAGCGCCCGTAAACTCCGTTTTTATTGAAACGCTTCCGTCAAAATTTTCGGTAAGCTCATAAAGTCTGCCGCCGAGCTGTTTTGCCTTATGGCAGTCGTGACAGCTTAAATATCCGTCGTACGAAAGTGTGATGCCGCAATATTTTACCGAAAAATTATTGTTGTGATCGTGACCGAAGCAATAGTGCTTTATATCACCGCGCTCGATTCCGGCTCGAAACAATCCGCTGTTTAATGCCTGACAGCTTACTTTTTCTTCAAACACGCCATTTAAATCATATTTTTCCGGGGAGAGAGAAGCGAGTCCCATCTCCGTGATGGGAATATGCATTACCGCAAGCGCAGGACAAACCCTGCCCTGTTCTTTTTCAAGACGCATTGATTCACCGTAGTACCACATTACCTGTGAAACGTCAATTCCGCGGTCACACATATCGGCACCGTCAAAAACAAAAGGATTGTATGTATTCATTTTGTATGTTTCTTCCAAACCGTGTCCGGAGCCGTGCGAATCAAAGGCATAGATATTGAACCGGGGCGTTTGACCGTCGTGTCCGTAGAGCGTTAGTGTGTAGTTCCCCGCGCCGTAAAGCTCTTTCGGTCCCGCTTTTGAAAGGCACAGCGGAAATTCTTCATACACGGTCTGTGCTTTTTCATTCGGAACACCGAAATTGTCATCGTGATTTCCGAAAACATGCGCCCACGGAATGTTTCTTTTGGTTAACGGTGCGGTAAGTTCCGTCAGCATCTCTTTAAGCTGAGCGGCGGTTTCAATGTGTATTACACCCGGACCCGCAATGTCTCCGAGCATCAAAACAAGGTTCGGAGAGGTTTTGTTAAGAAGCGTCGTCAGATAGACCGATGTGAGCTTTTTGTTATATCCGACGCCCGCATGTATGTCGGATATGCAAAGAATTCGGAATTTTCCGGCGCTATCGAATTTCAGTTTATCGGTGTTCATAAATTATCCTCCGTTTTTTATTTAAACATCACAATTTTACCACCTTAATTTTTGCATGTAAATAAAAAGCTCCGCCTTTAAAGAAAAAGGCAGAGTTTTTGTTAAGTCTGTAATAATTTTCGGAATCAGTTTTGTTCGGAAATAATATTTTTAAGTGATGAGGCAAGTCCGGCAATGCCTTGGATTTCGGACGGAATAATTATTTTCGTTGCTTTGCCGTCGGCTGCTTTTGCAAACGCATCGAGAGATTTTATTGTCAAAACAGCCTGTGACGGATTGGCTGCGTTTAAAAGCTCAATAGCCTTTGCCGTTGCCTGCTGCACGGACAGAATTGCCTGCGCTTCGCCTTCCGCCTCACGCATTTTTGACTCCTTGACAGCTTCTGCGCGAAGAATCGCCGACGCTTTTTCGCCCTCTGCGGTGAGTATTTTTGACTCTTTTTCACCCTGCGCAACAAGAATGGCCGATGCTTTTTCGCCTTCGGCGCGAAGAATGGCTTCACGGCGTTCACGCTCGGCTTTCATCTGTTTTTCCATTGCGTCCTGAATTTCACGCGGGGGGAAGATGTTTTTAAGCTCAACACGGTTGACCTTGATGCCCCACGGATCGGTAGCTTCGTCAAGAATGACTCTTATCTGCGCGTTTATCGTGTCACGGGAGGTAAGAGTGTGGTCAAGCTCCATGTCACCTATTATATTTCTAAGTGTTGTTGCCGTAAGGTTTTCGATTGCGGCAATAGGGCTTTCGACACCGTACGTATAAAGCTTCGGGTCGGTTATCTGATAAAAAACAACCGTGTCGATCTGCATCGTAACATTGTCTTTTGTGATAACAGGCTGCGGCGGAAAGTCTGCCACCTGTTCCTTCAGCGATACGATTTTAGCTACACGCTCCACAACCGGAATTTTTACGTGCAGACCGGTCTGCCATGTGGTGGAATAAGCGCCGAGACGCTCAATTACATATGCTTTCGACTGCGGTACTATTTTGATGTTTACGATTATCACTACAATAAGCAGCAAGATGATCGCGGCTGAAACAATGATTGCGGGATGCATAATAAAAAACCTCCTGTTATATTTCCTCAACTATCAGTTTAACGCCTTCAATGCGAAGGACTTTTACCCTTTTTCCGTTACCGATAACAATGCCGTTCTCGGAACGCGCAGACCAAACCGTGCCGTTGAGCTTCACTTCACCCGTACCGTCTTCGTTGTTTACCGGAACCGTTACTATCGCGGTTTTGCCTATAGCCATGTCGGCATTTGTCGGTTGGATTTTTCTGTTTATAAATTTTTTTACAAGCGGTCTTGTTATTATAAGTGCCGCGGCGGATACAACAATAAAAACGGGGATCTGAACAGCAAGGCTTTTTACTCCGCATATTGCGAGAAGCATCGACGCAAATGCACCTGTCGCGAACCACACCGTCGTCAGTTGAACGGTGATGATCTCAATGACCGCAAACAACACGGTCAGACCGAGCCATATGAAGACCATTACATTTTCGGACATTTGATCACCTCTTTACTGTATTCTAACACAGCAAAGCGATATTTTCAATATATTCCGATACGGATTTTTA
>OMRJ01000032.1 GCA_900313475.1 uncultured Eubacteriales bacterium
AGTCTGCATCGCAAAGCAGATTCCTTCGCCCCTCTCGCCTGTTTTCCATTCAAGGTAATCGACAGTGTCGCCGATCATCGCGTAAGTGATAATGTTGTTAACCCCCTGCGGAATACCGAGCAGAACAAGTCCTGTTGCCGCGACGACAAGCTTCCACGGAGCGTCGTAACCGACGAAATACATAACCGTCATAACAACGCCGCCGAACAGGTGAACAATAATATACGTCCATTTTTTCGTAAACTTTTTTGAAAGCCACGGAACGAGTATCGACGCGACAAGACCGCCGGGCACGACAAGGAGCGTTATAAGGCTGTATGCCCCCTCGTTTTTAAGAACGTATTTTGCGAAATAAAGCCCGCCCGTGTAGGTGTAGACGGTTCTTGCGCCGCCGAGAATGCCCGACAGAACGATAAGCAGAAGCTGCTTATTTCTGAAAAGGAGCTTCAGATTGTGTCCGAGCGTGGGAGGGGTATCGGTAGACGTAAAACGCTCTTTTGTGTTTTTAAAGCCGTAATAGAACATGGGGACGGCAACGACAACACACACAACGGCACAGATGAAATAAGTCCATTTCAGTGTGTTTGCGTTGTCGTAAATATATTCCGCCTGCACAACGCCGTCAACCTTATACTTTTCCGTAACGGCAGACGTAATGATGGGAACAAGCACGGTAACAAGACCCGCGCCGAGCGTGCAGACAAGACGTGCAACGGTGAGAATATTTCCGCGAACCTCAGTGTTATTCGTAAGGCAGGTGGAAAGTCCCCAGTAAGGAACATCTGCAACGGTGTAAACCATGCTCCAAATGACGTAGATAACCGAGATTATAACAAACGTGGACGTCGCCTGCGGTTTTAAGAACGGGAAGAAGCACAACACGGTTACGATCGCTATCGGAATAGCCATCCACTTGAGATACGGGCGGCATTTGCCCCATTTGGTACGTGTTTTGTCAACGATGCTGCCCATGATGGGGTCGTTCATCGCGTCATAAACGCGGGTGCCGAGCATAAGATATGCAACTGCCATTGTGCCGGACACAGCGCCTATCTTTGCATTTTCGCCGCCGAAAAGCAGTGCGTCCGTGAGGAATACCGTAAGGTAAGAGCCGATGATCGTGCAGATAAGATTCTGACCGAAACCCGTTACCGAATAGGCAATTGCCTCTTTCGGCTGCACGCCCTTGCCGGGAGTGGTGCCGAACAGCTTGTGAAGAAATTTCTCCATTTTGGTTTGCTCCTTACTGTTAAGAAGGAAAAACGGCAACGCAAACGGTAACACGACTCTCCGTCACAGCTTTTCCTTGCGTATTTTTTATATATTCTAACATATATTTTTTCTGCTTTCAATACGCAAATTGGGAATTATGCCGTAATCGTACAGTTTTTCGCGGTTCTGTATGAAGATTTATTACACCGGTCAAATCTGTCCGTTTTCAAGCCTGCGCATGTATTCCCACGAAATTTCACATGCCTTGAACGGATCGTTGTCGGGCCAGTTGTCATCGTGCTCATAAACGATATAGGGAATGCCGAGGCTGCATGCCGCATCATAGCACGCCTTAAGATCGACGACGCCTTCACCGAGCGGTACAAAGCGGCGCTCGCCTTTTTCGTCGAGAATATAGTCTTTGAAATGGATAACCTTTACTCTGCCTTTCATTCTGTTGAGTATCTCGACCGGATCGGAACCGCCGAAGTGAATCCACGCGACATCGGGGATAAAATTGAAAATCGCGGGATCTGTTTCCGCAAACAGCATTTCCATCATCGTGGTGTCGGCATCCTCGAGTTTTTCAAATTCAAACGAATGGTTGTGGTAATGGAACGCAAAACCGCGGTCATGCATCTTTCGGGCAATTTCGCCCGTACGTTTGATAAATTCTCCGACATTTGCGGTGTTTCCGCGCTGCTCTTTTGAAGCACAGCCGAGTCCGATATCGTGAACTCCTATAGTCTCATGCTCCGCGAGAAGCGCGTCGAGATCGTTTTCCATTCTGTCAAAGCTCTTATGAGTGATGCAAACCTTCATATTATGCTTTTCAAGAATATCACGCTGCGTTTCCGCGGGGATATCGCCTATACCCGATATCTGCACAAGCGAAACGCCCGTTTTTTCGAGCCGCGCAAGAGTCATATCGAAATCCTCTGCGGTTTTTATGTGATCTCTCAATGTATAGAGTTGGATGCCCATGGCAGGTTTTCTCATGTTTTTTTTCTCCTTTTCAATGCGTTTCCGCACATTTTTTCAATTATAAAATACCGCAATCGCAGCCCGCAGTCAACCGAAAAAAACATTTAAGCGCGGTTTTCGGTGAATATGCGAAAATTTACGAAAAAAAACACCGTCGCGCCGCAGTATGTATTGCAAAGCCTGCACTTCCGTGATAAAATTAAAGCAACGGGAGGAAAAAAATATGAAAATGACCAAAAAAGTTTTATCTGTAATTTTTGCTGTTTTAATCTCGATTTCAATGCTTGTGCCGTCATTTGCCGCGTCATACGGCGATGCCGAAGCCAAGCCGTTTGCAAACAGCGAATTCTTTGAATACAACGGGCTGAACATTCACTACCGCGTATTCAAAGCGGCAGGCAACGAGAAAGCAAAAATCTTTATGATACACGGATTTGCGATGTCAACATGCTGTTGGGAGGAGCTTGCCCGAAGGCTTTCTGCCGAGGGGTACACCTGCGTTGCGGCGGATCTTCCCGATTTCGGATATTCGTCACGCGAAAACGAAGACTCAACGCTCTATCCGCGTGAAGATATAATGCACGCGCTCATGACCTCCGTTGACGACGGCAAATGGTATGTTGCAGGTCATTCGATGGGCGGATATATTGCGCTCGCCCTCGCGGCAAAATACCCCGAAAGCGTAAAAAATCTTATGCTTTTCGGAACGGCATGCAACACCGGCAATCCGCAGTGGCTCAACACCATGATGACAAACAAGGTGTTTGTTTCGGTTACGGCACCGCTCATGGAGCTTGCGGCGCGATTTGATTTCATCGTAAAAGGGATCCTCGGCGCCGCGCTATGGGACGCAGATTACCTCAAGAACTACGATATTTCAAAAATTACCGCTCCGTTCAGAATTAAGGGATCGGGAGCAGGTGCGCTCTATTCGTTCTCGGTGCTTCCGAAGACCGACCTTGAAGCCGTTGAAAAAATGCCGCCCGTACTCTATATGAACGGCGACCGCGACATGGCGATAAAAAATGCGGACAGAGAGCTTTTAAGAAAACATCTGCCCGAAAACAGCACTGACATAACAGTCAAAGGCGGCGGACATCTGTTTATAGAGAACCGCGCCGACGAAACAAGTGCTGCCGTACTTGATTTTATATTTCAAAACAAATAAGGAGGAAATCTCTGTGGAACTTTTTGAAGCAATTGAAACAAGAAGAAGTGTTCGCAGTTTTAAGCCCGACGCCGTACCGCACGAGCTTGCGGACAAAATAGCAAAGGCGGGTACATTTGCCGCAACGGGCAGAAACGCGCAGTCCCCCATTATAATTCAAATCGAAAACAGAGAGCTTCGCGACCGCATTTCAAAGATGAATGCCGCCGTAATGGGCGCGGACGGAGATCCGTTTTACGGAGCGCCGCTCATTTTCGCGGTGCTTGCCGACAGAACCGTATCTACGCATGTTTACGACGGCTCGCTCGTAATCGGCAGCATGATGCTTGCCGCCCACGCATTGGGATTGGGCTCGTGCTGGATACACCGCGCGAAAGAGGAATTTGACAGCGAGGAGGGAAAAGAGATCCTCCGCGAACTCGGCATAACGGGTGATTATGAGGGAATCGGACACCTTGCAGTCGGATACCCCGCAGGAGAATACCCCGAAGCAAAGCCACGCAAGAACAGATATATCATAAAGGCGTAAAATAAAAAAGCGGAAATTTGACCGAATCGGCTTTTTCCGCTTTTTTATGTCCTCGCATCCGTTTTCACTCCGGAGATTCATCCGTAACGGAAAACATTTGTTTTTTCACCGAATAAAGTGAATATTCACCTTTTCACACCGAAAATTCATCGAAATCGGCAATACGGTCGAGCAGCGCCGTCTTTTCGTTTGGCACTTCGCCGAGCGCGGCAAGCGTCACAAGACGGTCGAGCGCGTCACCTATCCGGACACCCCGCAAGCCGAGCTTTGATATATCGCGCCCGCCGACGGCAAGACTTTTAAGAGATATGCTCTCTTTGCAGCCTTCCGCGACGAAGCTATCGGCTGCGTAATCGACATCACCGCGAGTAAGACGCAGCAGCTCCGCAAAAAGCGCGGTCTTATTTTTGCCGTATTTTCCGCAGAATATGCGCAGATACGCGGTTTTGCCTCTTTCACCGTCGCAAAGACGTGCGCTTTCCGCGTCGTATTCGCGGCACGCATCACCGAGCAAAAGCACCGTATCGCGAAAAGCGCCGTCCGTTTTAAGCCTTGCGAGAATGCCTGCCGTTTCTTCTCCCGAGACACCGAAAAGCATCGCGGCAAAAGCGGTTTCGGGACATGTCGCACCGCTCACACTCGCAAAACATGAGGTCAATTCGCCGTCGGACAGCTTTTTCGCTTCGGGAAACAGCGTCAGCACAATATCCTTAAAACGAATCAGTATCTCGGCTGCGTTTTTTCCGACAAGCAGCTTTTTTAACTCCGCAAAAATGCGTTCGCCCGCAATGTTATTGAGCAGCTCGCGGTTTTTTATCATGCTTGCCGCAGTTTTTTCCTCGACCGAAAAACCGAGCTTTGACGCGAAGCGCATACCGCGCACGATACGCAGCGCATCCTCGTTAAAGCGCTTATCGGGTTCGCCGACGCACCTTATTATGCCGTCGGCAATGTCTTTTTCACCGCCGAACGGATCGATATAACCGTCAGTCTCACTGTAAGCGATTGCATTGACGGTAAAATCGCGCCGCGACAAATCGTCTGTAATTTCATCCGTAAAAACAACGCTTTCGGGGCGTCTGTTGTCACGGTAAACACCGTCCACACGAAAAGTCG
>OMRJ01000201.1 GCA_900313475.1 uncultured Eubacteriales bacterium
ACGGAAACGGACGGACATAATTCTTTTGACCGAAATCCCGTTGACGCGAAGCTGCGATGCAGGCAACTCGGAGGCAATGCAATGAATTACGAGCCGATGCTTAAAATATTGAGCCGTATAACCGATGAGGACGGCGACAAAAAAACGGAGATGACCGTGAACGCAAAGATCAGCGGCACGGAAAACGATTATATGATAGAGTACGACGAGAATATCGTCCCCGACTGCCTGTCGCATACGCAGATAAAGGTGTCGGACGGAAAAAGCGTTTCGGTGATAAGAAGCGGCGGGATGTCGCATGAGATAACCGCCGAACCCGGGAAAAGACATATCTGCCACTACACGATGCCGTTCGGCGAGCTTGTTTTCGGTGTTTACGGCAAACGTATAAACACCACCGTGTGTGAGGACGGCGGCAGATTGGAATTTGAGTATGAAATAAGCTACCCGGACGGGTTCGTCACAACAAATGCAATGACTGTAGATATATATCCGAAAGGAGCGACCGCAAATGAACAACACGGTTAAAACAGCCGAAAAACAGGTTGCCGACATTGTCACGGCGGCTGTAAAAAAAGCACAGGAAAAGGGACTGCTTCCCGAAGCGGAGCTTGCGCAGTTCAAGGTGGAGATCCCTGCGGACAGAAAGAACGGCGACTATTCGACAAACGCCGCAATGGCGCATGCGCGAGTATTCCGTATACCGCCGATGAAAATAGCGCAGACGATTATTGACGAAGCGGAGCTTGACGGAACATATTTCGGCAAGGTTGAAACCGTTTCGGGGTTCATAAATTTTACTCTCTCGCAGAGTTTTTATGCCGATGTCCTTAAATGCGTCGAAGCGCTCGGAAAAGACTACGGACATTCGGATATGTTCGCGGGCAAACGTGCGCTTGTGGAGTTCGTTTCCGCGAATCCCACCGGACCCATGCATGTAGGCAACGCGCGCGGAGGCGCAATGGGCGATTGCCTTGCGGAGGTGCTCACATGGGCGGGATACAAGACCGAACGTGAGTTCTATATAAATGACGGCGGCAATCAGATAGAAAAATTCGGTCTGTCGCTCGATATCCGTTACCGTCAGCATTTCGGCGAGGATATCGAAATGCCCGAAGATTCGTATCACGGGCAGGATATAATCGACCATGCCGATAAATTTGCGGAAATATACGGCGATAAGTATATGCATACGACCGATGAGGAGCGCAAAAAGGCGCTTGTAGATTACGCACTTCCGATCAATATTGCAGGGCTTGAACGCGATCTTCTAAAGTATAAAATAAAGTATGACACGTGGTTTAAGGAGAGCACTCTGCACAACTCCGGCGCGGCGAAAAAGGTCGTTGAAATTCTCACCGAAAAGGGCTACACGTATGAAAAGGACGGCGCCGTCTGGTTCAGGGCGGAGCAGTTCGGCTGCGACAAGGACTTTGTGCTTGTCCGCTCAAACGGCTTTTTGACGTATATAGTTCCCGATATCGCATACCATTACAACAAGCTTTGCATCAGAAACTTTGACCTGGCGGTCGATATCCTCGGTGCCGATCACCACGGCTATGTGCCGCGCCTTAAAGCCGCGCTTACGGCTCTCGGCATTGATCCCGAAAGACTTAAAGTAGTGCTTATGCAAATGGTGCGTCTCGTCAAGGACGGAGAAGTTATAAAGGCTTCAAAGCGCTCCGGCAAGGCGATCACTCTCGTAACGCTTCTCGATGAAGTGCCTATTGACGCGGCGCGCTTCATTTTCAATATGCGTGAGGCAAATTCTCACTGCGATTTCGATCTTGACCTTGCGGTAGAGCAAAGCGCGCAGAATCCGGTGTATTATTGTCAGTACGCGCACGCGCGCATATGCTCGATATTCCGCAAGCTGAATGAAAAAGGCGTCACCTTTGACGGCTGCACAAAAGAGCAGGCGGAAATGCTTACAACCGATGAGGAAAAAGAACTGATTCGCTTTATCGCGTCGCTCACCGGTGAAGTCGAAAATGCCGCAAAACAGCTCGACCCGTCAAAGCTCACGCGCTATGCCGTGGAGCTTGCGACGCTTTTCCACAAGTTTTACAACGCATGCCGCTGTGATGTCGACGATAAAGACCTTGCCTGTGCGCGTCTGTTCCTTTGCCGCTGCACGCAGACGGTGCTCTCAAACGTACTCGGACTGTTGAAGGTCGACGCGCCCGAAAGCATGTAAATTCAGACCGAATCTTCACAAAAGAGGTGAAACAATGGCACAGAACAAAAGCGAAATAAAAAAAGTCGCACAGAATAAAAAGGCTTATCACGACTATTTCGTGCTTGAAACTTACGAAGCGGGGCTTGAGCTTTTCGGCACGGAGGTAAAGTCGATACGCGACGGCAAAGTGAATCTCAAAGATTCCTGGTGCCATATAAAAAACGGCGAAATTTTCGCTGACGGAATGCATGTTTCGCCGTATGAAAAGGGCAATATTTTCAATCGCGACCCGATGCGTCCAAAGCGCCTTTTGATGCATAAGCGTGAGATAAAAAAGCTTTATGACTTGACAAAACAGCAGGGTTATGCGATAATTCCGTTGAGTGTATATTTTTCAAAAGGCAGGGCAAAGCTTGAAATAGGGCTTTGCAAGGGCAAAAAGCTGTACGATAAGCGTGAGGATGCCGCAAAACGCGACGCCAAGCGCGATATCGACCGTACACTGAAAAACAGTCTTTAGGCTGACGGGATTCAAACCCCATGCCGCCCGCCGGCGCCCCTTTTCGGCACTTTTCGCCCTTTTCGTCTTGACTTACGCCGGCAAGCCTGCACCTCAAAAAACGAAAATTGCTCAAAAAATGTCTGCTGTCGGTTACAAAGCGGTTTTGCCCGAACTGATTTTTGTTCAGTCAAGGCAAACCCCGCAGCGAATACCTGACGTGTTTGCAAGGGTTTTAACGCAGTATGAGCTAAATCCGACCTGTCAAAACCGACTCGGGTTCAAGTCCCGGCAGCCGGGCAAAACAAACCGCAAAGCTATTTCGGTTTTTGCGGTTCTCCATGGGATCGAAAGGATTTCGACGGGGGAAACGAGGCTTAATAAGCGAGCAGAGGCGAGGCACCTCTTTAAAAG
>OMRJ01000071.1 GCA_900313475.1 uncultured Eubacteriales bacterium
AGTTCCGTCATTGACACGCCGTCGATAGCGCGGTCGGTCGGCAGCGGTGCCTTTGCGCCGTCAGCGTCGGTTATGCCGCACATTTCAATAAGTGTAGGAAACAGGTCGACAAGTGTTGCCGACTGTGTGCGTACTCCGCCGTTTTCAAACAGACCGCCGTTGTTGTCCCAGCGGAGCATAAACGGAACCTTTTGACCGCCCTCGTAGGCAAGATATTTTCCGCCGCGCAAAATTCCCGTTGAGCCTTCGAGTGCAGGCCCGTTGTCGCTCGTGAAAACTATTATCGTGTTGTCAAGCTCGCCGGCGTTCTCAAGCTGTCTGAAAAGCTCGCCGAGATAATGGTCAAATTCGGTTATGCAGTCTACATATGTGCCCATTCCGCTCGAACCCTTAAATTCGTCGCCGACATAGACCGGCGCGTGCGGCCACGGTGTGGTGTAGTACGCAAAGAAAGGCGCGTCGGAGCTTTCGGTTTTGTCTTTTATCCATGATGAAATTTCTTCGTGTATCCATTTTGTGGCATTCGACTGATCTTTAAGCTCGTCGGTGCCGTGTGCTACCGTGTACTCTCCGTTTTCTTCGCGGACATGGTAAAACGGCTTCATGTCGTTTACGTGGTGACTGCCGTAGAAATAATCAAAGCCCTGATTTGTCGGCAGATATTCGCCGTAGTCGCCGAGATGCCATTTTCCGAAGCAGCCCGTTTCATAACCGGCGCTTTTAAACACCTCCGCAAGCGTTATTTCGTCGCCGAGCATGCCGTCGGTGTTATTGAGCATTTCAATGCTGTTGAATATTCGCGTCTGCGCGAACGGCGAGAAGCAGTCTACCGTGGGATAAATTACGTTGTCGGCATAGCCTCTGTAGGGGTAGCGTCCCGTGAGCGCGGCAAACCGGGCGGGGGAGCATACCGAATAGCTTGAATAAAAATCGGTGAAATTCAGTCCGTTTTCGCCTATTGAGTCGATGTTGGGAGTGTCGTATATCGCGCCGTTAAGCGAAACGTCGCCGTAGCCGAGGTCATCGGTGAGAATCACAAGCACGTTCGGCTTTTCGGATGCGTTATTGCCGTCTATTTTTTTAAGATAATCGTCGTGCCCCTCCCACAGCCTGTCGGTTACGGGTTTCATGCGCATGTTCATCGTCAGCACATAAAAAACGGACGCTGCGGTGAGAAATACACCGGCTCCGAGACAAGACAGTTTTTTGGCAATATCTTTCTTAAATGTTTTTTTTGAGAGAAAGAAAAGTCCCCATAACGCCGCCGCCGACGGAAGAATAAGCAGCAGATTGCCCGCAAGACGCGTAAAAAAACTGCCGCTGCCCGCCATCAGAGGGTGCTCCGCGCTTGACCAGCCCGCTTTGCCGCTTATAAACGCGCCGAAGCCTGCGTCCGCTCCGCAGAAGATGTGGAAAAGAAGTGTTCCGAGCTGCGCCGAAGCCGTGCCGAGAACTTCCCATATATACACCTTTTTCTTTATGAGAACCGATAAAACGATCACTGCCGACATTATGCAGCAGTAGCCGACGGAGAGCACCGCGACGAAGTTCTGCCTCGTTATAAGCTGAGCCGCGGCAATAATCACCCCTGCGATAAACAGCGCAAACGGGAATTTCTTAATGCTTTTGTCAAGCGCAAATACTTTTTTCATATCGTTCCTCCGTCGTGAAAGATTATATATTATTATTTTATCTTATAATATGTAATAAGTCAATCACCCGCGCTGAAAAAGCATTCGTAAACGGACAGTACGAAAAAAAACGTTTTTCACTTCTGCGCCAAAACCGTAAGCGTATATTTGTATGCACGATATATTGTCGAAAAATGCCCTTTTTATATTATTCGGGCGCTATATATTGTGTGAACCTATCATTTGATACAAAAATACGCACTAAATATTGTTGGAATCTCCGAAAATCTTTTTTATTGCTCCGAATCCTTGAAATAAGCATTACCGTGTGGTATCATATGATTCAATCGGTCAAAAAATACAGAGACGCCGGACGCCGCTTTTGTGCGTTTTTCCGCCGTTTCGTTGTTATATTTGAAAATTGAAAGGAACAGGGGAGTTTCCCCAAAGGGAGGTTAAATAATGTCGTATCAGGTCAGAAAAAGAGACGGCAAAATTGCGGATTTTGATATTACAAAGATTTCACATGCGGTAAAACAGGCTTTTGAAGCACAAAACAAGCAGTATCATGACGGCGTCATTGATTTTCTTGCGCTCAAGGTAACGGCTGATTTTGAGCCTAAAATCAAAGACGGACTTATAAACGTCGAGGATATTCAGGATTCCGTAGAGTCCGTTCTCGTGCAGGCGGGCTACGCCGACATTGCAAAGGCGTATATTCTCTACAGAAAACAGCGCGAAAAAATGCGTATGATGCGCTCCACCATTCTTGACTACAAGGAGCTTGTCGACAACTACGTCAAGGTTACCGACTGGCGCGTAAAAGAAAACTCCACCGTTACATATTCCGTCGGCGGTCTTATTCTTTCAAACTCCGGCGCGATAACCGCGAATTATTGGCTCAGCGAAATTTATGACGAAGAAGTGGCGAACGCACACAAAAACGCGGATATCCACATTCACGATTTGTCGATGCTCACGGGCTACTGCGCAGGCTGGTCGCTCCGTCAGCTCATTGAAGAAGGGCTGGGAGGCGTGCCCGGAAAAATCACATCTTCTCCCGCAAAGCATCTTGCCACTCTTTGCAATCAGATGGTGAATTTTCTCGGAATAATGCAGAACGAATGGGCAGGCGCGCAGGCGTTCTCATCGTTTGACACATATCTTGCGCCGTTTGTCAGAGTTGACAATCTTTCTTACGGCGAGGTTAAAAAGTGCATCGAATCGTTCATCTTCGGAGTAAACACGCCCTCACGCTGGGGTACGCAGGCGCCGTTCTCAAACATTACGCTCGACTGGACGGTTCCCGCCGACCTTGCCGTTAAGCCCGCGATAGTTGGCGGTAAGCCGATGGATTTCACCTACGGCGACTGCAAAAAAGAGATGGACATGGTAAACAAGGCGTTCATCGAAACCATGATAGAGGGCGATGCAAACGGCAGAGGCTTCCAGTATCCCATTCCCACATATTCGATTACGTCCGATTTCGACTGGAGCGAGACGGAAAACAACCGTCTTCTGTTTGAGATGACCGCAAAATACGGCACTCCCTACTTTTCAAACTATGTAAATTCCGATATGGAGCCGTCGGATGTCAGAAGCATGTGCTGCCGTCTGCGTCTTGATTTGAGAGAGCTGCGCAAAAAGTCGGGCGGCTTCTTCGGCAGCGGCGAGAGCACAGGCTCCGTCGGCGTAGTTACGATAAATATGCCCCGTATCGCGTATCTCTCAAAGGACGAAAACGAGTTTTTCAAACGTCTTGACAAGATGATGGATATTTCCGCCCGTTCGCTTAAAGTGAAACGTACGGTTATAACAAAGCTCCTCGAAGAAGGACTTTATCCCTACACAAAGAGATATCTCGGCTCGTTCGACAACCATTTCTCCACAATAGGTCTTATCGGGATGAATGAGGTCGGCTTAAACGCAAACTGGCTTCGCAAGGATATGACCCACAGGGAGACGCAGGAGTTCACCAAAAAGGTGCTCAATCACATGCGCGAGCGTCTGTCGGACTATCAGGAGGAATACGGCGATCTTTATAACCTTGAAGCCACTCCCGCCGAGTCCACCACCTACCGTCTTGCAAAGCACGACAAGGCGAGATATCCCGATATCATCACTGCCGCCGGTGATTGCGGCACGCCGTACTACACCAATTCGTCACACCTTCCCGTAGGCTATACGGAGGATATATTCACCGCACTTGATATTCAGGACGAGCTTCAAACGCTCTACACCTCCGGCACCGTGTTCCATGCGTTCCTCGGCGAAAAGCTGCCCGACTGGCGTTCCGCCGCGGCACTTGTGCGCAAAATAGCGGATAACTACAAGCTGCCCTATTACACGATTTCGCCCACATATTCGGTATGCCGTACCCACGGCTACATTCCGGGTGAGCAGTACACCTGCCCCAAGTGCGGACAAACCACCGAGGTCTATTCGAGAATCACGGGATATTACCGTCCGGTGCAGAACTGGAACGACGGCAAGGCGCAGGAGTTCCGCGACAGAAAGGTGTATGACCTCGGCAGCAGTCACCTGACGCACACCGGCCCCGTATGCTGCGGCGCCGAGCCTCCTGCGTTTATGGATGAGGTTCCCGCTTGCGAACCCGATAACACTGTCATCCTCTTTGCCACGGAGACTTGCCCGAACTGCAAGCTTGCCGCCTCGTGGCTCGAAAAAGCCGGCATCCCCTACACGAAGCTGTTCGTTTCCGAGCACAGGGACGAAGCCGTCCGTCTCGGATTGAAGCAGGCACCCACGCTTGTTGTCACCGGAGACGGCGAAAGCGAACTGTTCTCCGGCATCGCGAATATCAAAAAGTATATTGATTCGGTAAAATAATCAAACATAATATACGGCAAAAAGCACGGCTCAAACGAACCGTGCTTTTTTATGGAATGCGTATTTCAGTGTCGCGAAATTCTACTCCGAAATCTTTTTGATCTCCGTGCCGGGGTAGTAGTGCGCGATGATCTCGCGCCACGTGCAGCCTTGGCGGGCGTAATAGTCCGCGCCGTACTGCGACATGCCGATGCCGTGGCCGTAGCCGACGACGGAGAGAGTGACGTTTCCGTCCGCCGAAACAATCCTGATGCTGCTCGAACGCAGTGAAAATGCTTTTCTCAACTCTGCTCCCGAAAAAGTCTTTCCGCCGATTTCAACACCCGTCAATGTCCCCGCTGAGGTGTATCGCGCATCCTTTATAAGCTCCGAACCCGTTTTGCCGCTCTCGATTCCGAGGGCTTTTTTTAATTCATCCTCGCTTACCGTAACGCTTGATGCGTAATTCGGAGCAAGCTTGTCGCCCGCGCTCTCGACTTCGGTCAGATACGGAATGCTCTTTCCCCACACGTTCTCCGCGCTTTCGGTCGTGCCGGAGCTTATCGCATGGAACGCGGCAAGAATAGGCTCCCCGTTGTATACGATCTCATAGTCTATCACCGTATCGACCGCGTCGGCGATGCGCGAGTGCCATTTTTCGTAGTCATCGCCCCAGCGTTTTTTCATCTCGTCCTCACTCATGTACGCCTGATTTGTGCCGGGGTCGGCGGCTACGACCGCACCGTCGGAGCCTTCGACTTCGTTGCCCTCTCTTATCAGACGTCGGACGAGTGTTGCTGCGGCTAAAGCCTGTGCGCGCAGCGCCTCCGTTTCGTATGCTGCCGGCATCTCGCCGGCGGTGGCGCATATGAGATATGAACGCAAGTCCGTTTCGACGGTCTTTTTTTCTTCGGGAAACCATACGCGAATTTTTTCGTCTGATTTTGCCGTGTTGTCCTTCGGCGTCTTGTCGGACGGAATACTCGGAGCCGTTACGTCTCCCGCCGTTGTTTCTCCCGATGTATACTTTCCGCACATTGCTGCCGGCACGGTCAGCATCATTACAGCAATTATTATCGCAAAAATTACCGCTCTTTTCA
>OMRJ01000073.1 GCA_900313475.1 uncultured Eubacteriales bacterium
ATCGCCGAACTGCCAGAACGGAGCAAGCACCTCATAGTCCGCGTCGGCAGTGATGATACCGTCGCCTGCAAGATGGTACTTTTCGGCTGTGGTGTCGTCGCCTACGATATAAATATCATGGCTTCTGACAATGCCCGCCTTAAAGAAAGCCTTAACGAGCTTTTTGGCAGCCTTGATAAACTTCTTGTTCTTTTTGGGCTTCCACCTTGTATATTTGCCGCATTTTTTGTTAAACGCTTCAATGAAAGCGGCGTCGCCCGAATCGGCAACGGCATTTGCCCACATATCGAAAACGTCTTTCTTTCTGCCGACCTTGCCTCTTGACACGGAGTACATAGCTTCATACATACCCGCAAAGCTCTCGGCATTGGCATGAAGACCCGCGACAAGCGCGTTTTTGGCGGAAAACTCTTTTGCCTCTCCCTTTTTGCCGCCTTTCAGGAGGAAAACGAGAGTTGCTGCGCCGGCACCTATCACGGCTGCGATAATGCACGCCCAAATGATGTTATTATAGACTATGTAAAGAACCATAACCTAACCCCTTATTCTCTTTCGATAATTCCGTTTACACGGATGTGCTTTTATTATATATATTTTATCATTGCTTGTCAACAAAATATCCGATTTTTATATGCGCTTTCTCAACATATCGCCGACAAGCAGCTTTTTATCGCAGTAAACGGTAACATTTTCCTGCACGAGAATCGCTTCGTCCTTTTCGACTCCGTCCTCTCCGACAATGCCGAGAACGGTTGTTTTTTCGCCTATGGAGCGAGGAGACAGGATTTCGAGCACATCTCCCTTTTTGAAACGGTTGCGCATTTCAACGATGTACGTGCCGTCGGGCTTTTCTTCGAGCACGATGCCGATAAAAGAGCAGCTCTGACGGTACAGACCGTCGTTTTCGGGAGACGCTTTTGCTTCGCCGAAGTAAAAGCCTGCGGAATACGGACGGTGACTCGCGCAGTCGAGTTCGTTTTCACACTGTTCGAGAGTGGCGGCGCCGTCCATAAATTTGCGATAGGCATTGACGACAGTCGCCACATAATACGGAGATTTCATGCGTCCCTCTATCTTAAAGGACGTGACACCCGCGTCCGCGAGGCGGTCAAGAAACGATATGGACTTAAGGTCGGTGGACGAAAGAACGGCTGTGGCGCCTGCCTCCTCAATCACCGGAATAAACATGTTTTGACGTTTTTCCTCAACGAGGTAGTAATTCCAGCGGCACGGCTGCGAGCACTGTCCTCTGTTGCCGGAGCGGTTGTTCATAAACGAGCTTAACAGACAGCGCCCCGAATAAGCCATGCACATTGCGCCGTGGACGAAAACCTCGATTTCGCAGTCGGACGGAATATTGCCTTTGAGCCGTTCGATTTCGGTCATCGTCATTTCTCTGCCGAGCACGACGCGTTTTGCGCCGAGAGAATGCCACATCTCTATTGTTTTGTAATTCTGTGTATTTGCCTGAGTGCTGATATGAACCTCAAGCGACGGGCACTTTTCGCGCAGCTCCGCAAGCACGCCGAGGTCGGACACGATGACCGCGTCAACACCGATTTCAAGCAGTTCTGCGCCGTATGCCCCTACAAGCGGTATTTCGTCGTTATTCGCGAAACAGTTCACCGTAACATACAGCTTTTTGCCGAGCGAGTGGGTATAATCAACGGCTTTTTTCAGCTCGTCAAACGAAAACGACGAGCTTCCCGCACGGAGCTGGAGCATCGGGCCGCCGCAGTAAACGGCATCCGCGCCGAAACAGAGCGCGGTCTTCAGTCCCTCAAACGAGCCTGCGGGAGCAAGCAATTCTACATTCATATTATACTCTCCGATTAACGTTTTAATAACAAATGTCAATAATTATCTGCGCGTACATTTTTGCGGTCAGCAGCATTTCCTTCACGTCGGCAAATTCGTCCGCGCCGTGCATGTGATAATCTCTGCCGGGGAACTCGATGCCGAATGCGATGCCTCCGGGGATATCGTGAACGTATGTGCCGCCGCCGATTGCGAGACACTCTCCCTTAAGCCCGGTCACGTCCTCATACACTCTGAGCGCCTCAACGACAAGCGGCGAGTTTTCGTCAACCACATGAGCGGGACGGACGTGACTGTCGTCGGACGGAGTAAAGCCCGCGCTCTCAAACACCGCGTCGGACGGAATTTTCACGCTCATATCGTCGGAGCACACGGGGCAGCGCGCGTCATAATTGCACGAAAGACTTTCCCCGTCAAACTTCATTACTCCGAAATTGAGAGTCAGCGCACCCGACTCGGCGTCTCCCTGCGCGATTCCGAGACTTTCTCCGTCGGTTTCGCCGTGCGGGAACGTGTTTTTAAGAAAAGTGAGAGTCTCTTTCAGCGGTGTGTCAAGCGACGCGAGCACCTCGACAAGAGCCGTCTGCGCATTCACACCCATTTCGGGCGTGGACGCATGGGCGGTCTGTCCCTCGCACAGCACGTATGCCCCGCCGTCCTTTTCCGAAACGGTGAAGCGTGTGCCCGTCTTTTCCGCAACAGGCTCGCAAAGCGGCTTCAATTCGTCCGCGCCGATGCCGGTCACAAGCGCGCCCGCCTTGCCGGGGACGATATTCTGCGTAACGCCGCCGTCTATTCTCTCGATGCGAACCTTTCCCGTCTGTTTTTCAAAATGCTTTTCGTACGCGGGCGCAAAGCGTCCCTTTTCAATATTTATAAGCGGATACTGCGCATCGGGTGAGAGCGTGTAATCAAGCACCGGACGGTGCGCAAAGTAGTATTCCATATCCTCGCTGCCCGTCTCCTCCGCGCAGCCGAGCACGAGACGCACACCGGTTTTCGGTTCGCCGAGAACATCGCGCACAGCCTCCATCGCATAGATGCACGCAAGCGCCGCGCCCTTGTCGTCGGTGGTTCCTCTGCCGTAGACCGTGTCGCCCTCACGCTTCATGTTATACGGCTCCCTTGTCCAGCCGTCACCCTCCGGCACAACGTCAAGATGTGCCAAAAGCATGAGCACAGGCGCTTTGCCGAGATCCGTCTCCCCTGCGTAATAACCGTAGTTCGTCATGTCGAAGCCGTGAGACGCGAGTATCCCCTCCGCAGTATCAAGCACCTCGGCACAGCCGCGCCCGAACGGGTATTCGCCCTCCGGTGCGGTGCGCACGCTCTTTTTATCAATCAGAAGCTTAAGCTCCTCCGCATATTTTTCAAAATTCTTTTCCAGCAGCGCTGCAACAGCGTTATTCATAAAAAACACTTTCCTTTCGGCGGCAAAAAACCGACCGGAAAAATAGTACCACATTTCGGTCGGTTTGTCTATACATATTCGGCAATGCGGCAAACCGCGCTGCAATGATGTCCGCAAAAAAACTTCGTTTCACGGGAGCCGGAACTCCTGCGGATTCGGTTTTATATGCTCCGCAACAATTTAATGTTTCCCCGTCGCCCGACCGAACGGCATTTGCACGCGTTTTCCGCCTCTCCCTCGCTTCCCAACGTGAACCTTGCAAGTCGCTTTAGAGTTCGTCGGTAACTACGCCTCAGCGGACTTCCGCCGCAGAGCATTGATATGCCCGTCATGCACAAAAACGCCCGTCGACGGACGGGCATTGCATGGATTGAAATAATTACACTGTGATTATTTCGTCAATTTTATGATTTGCCGTCGGGAATCCGACAGATACACATCATCCTTCAATTATTTTCATCGCGTCTCCGACCGTGCGGATATTCATTGCGTCTCTGTCCGATATAACCACGCCGTATTCCGTTTCGAGCCGCGTGGCAAGATCGGCAAGCTGCAAAGAATCCATGCCGAGATCTGCCCTTAAATCGGCATCTTCCGTAATTGCGGACGGATCCGTGTCTACATAATCGGTCAAAATTTCAATAATCCTGTCATCCATAATTTCTTTCGCCTTTCATTTTGTATTCGTTGTATGTTTTTTCCGCTTCCGTGCGGATTATTTTCATCGTTGAAGTTTTTTTAAAACCGCCGGTCAAGGTCATGACATCGGAGATTTTTTCATATGACGGCAGGCTTGCGTTCAGACGCGCCACCTCCGCGCCGACTTCCTTCGACAGCTCGCCGTGCGATTTGCCTCGGGATGCCGTTTCACCGACACTCACCGCCATTGCAAGGTACTTCACACGCCCGGACGGCGTTTCTTTTTCGGACGGAAAAACAACAGCTTCTTCTATTATGTCCGAATTTTGCGTAAAATGGCCTTCGAGTTCTTCGGTATAAATATTTTTGCCGTTATCGAGAATGATTATGTTCTTTTTGCGTCCGGTTATGTAAAGCTCGCCGTGTCTGCCGAGGTAACCGCAGTCGCCCGTACGGAACCACTCGCCGTCAAACGAACGGCTGTCGGCGTCAGCGTCGCCGTAATACCCCTTTGCAACGTTTTTGCCGCGCACCTCAATTTCACCGACCCCGTCCTCATCGGGTGAAGCAATGCGTATTTCGCAGCAGGGGAGACATTTTCCGACGCTGTTCGGCATTCTCCGGACATCACGGTTGAGAGTAACTATCGGCGAAGTCTCCGTCAACCCGTAGCCGACATAGATATCAAAACCGAGCGACGCGAGAAACGACGTTTTTTCGCCGTTCACGGGAGAACCTCCGACGGCGATCGCAGGAAAATTGCAGCCGAAGCGCTCCGTGACATCCGCGAAAAGAAAACGGCGGATATCAATGCCGAATTTCATCAGAAAATCGCTGATTTTAACACCGCGGAGAAGCTTTTTCAGCTTTCCCTCCTCCCTTGCGCGCATTACGATTCCGTTGCATAAAGAATCAAGCAGCGCGGGTACGGCAGCCATTGCTTCGGGTCGGAACTCCCTGAGATTGCGTTCGAGGTGACGCAGACTGTCGTTTATATACAGCAGCGCATTCACGTATATCGCCGTCATATCGACGCAGCTCAGCTCATACACATGATTCATCGGCAGCACGGACATTGCCGTGTTTATCGGCTTTATCGCGTGCGCAAGCCCGGTAAAATCGGAGCAGAAATTGCCGTGCGTGAGCATAACGCCCTTGTTTGCTCCCGTGGTTCCGGATGTAAAAATTATCGCTGCGACATCGTCCTTCTTCGGCTCGGCACGGTCAAAATCCGAAAAATCCGTTACGGACGCTTTCACTCCGTCAATGTCGGCACATTTGATATTGC
>OMRJ01000089.1 GCA_900313475.1 uncultured Eubacteriales bacterium
AAGTGCCGAAAAGGGGCACTGACGGGCGACATGGGTTCGAATCCCGTCAGCCTAAGATAAAATGACTTTTTTTGAGGGGTAATTAAAATGTATAACGGTGTGATTTTCAATGAGATCGACGAGCTCGACCATTTTACAAAGGCGGTTCGCGGCGGACGTCCGCTCGACAGAAAAAGCGCGGCGGCGCTTATCTTATTAAAAAGAACGCCGCCGAATACGACTGCGTCGGCGCGCTCGACAGCCGATTTACCGCAAACGGCGAGGACCTCGGTTCGATGACCGAAGCGAAGCTTTACGACGGTTTTGTCGAAGTCCGCAACGCAATGACGGGACTTGTCGGAATCAAGGGCTTCCGAACGCAGCATATATAAAAACAGAGCACGGATAGGCGCCTGACAGCTTTATCCGTGCTTTTTTCGGCTTCTTAATGCGGTTTTTGCGCTTTGCAAAACCGTTTTTTTTTGCAGACCTAAGCCGATCAGTAGTCGTACACGCCGGAGTACTGTGTGCGCGGCTCGGCGGGCTTGTATTCGTCGAGCGTCAGTGTGAACGTGAGATTTTTTCCCGACCGCGACACGGTCACGTTTACGGTGTCGCCCGCGCGTTTCGACGAGAGAACGGAGGACAGCTCCGCGGCTCCCGTAACGGACGTGCCGTCGATACCCGTTATTACATCCGCTGCCTTAAGTCCGGCTTTCGACGCGGCTGTGTCGGAGCCGACCGCCACGATATAAAGTCCCACGGGGACGGAATAGCGCAGCGACATCGTCTGTGTTACCGGCTGCACGGACACACCGAGGCTCGGTTTACCCGAAACATAGCCTTTTTCAATAATATCCGAAATCATGCTTTTAACGTCGTTGAGCGGAATGAAAAAACCGAGTCCTTCAACGGAGGAGGCTTCATATTTTGCGCTTGCAATGCCTACCGCTCTGCCGTACATGTCGTAGACGGGTCCGCCCGAATTGCCCTCGTTTATTGCGGCGTTCGTCTGATACATGTTTATCACATCGCCGCTTTCGGTCGTTATCGCACGGTTAAGATAGCTTACCACGCCGTTTGTAAACGTGTAGGAAAGCTCACCGAGCGCATTTCCGATGACGAGAATGTCGTCTCCGACCGCAAGCGACGAGGAGTCGCCCTCTTTTACGGGTGTAAATTCACCCTCTGCCTTTATCACGGCGATGTCGTTTGATGCTTCATATCCGCGGACGGTCGCTTCATATGCCTGTCCGCCGTAGGTGGTTACGGTAATTTTCTCTGCGTTCTCTATGACATGGTAATTTGTTGCGATATATCCGTCGGACGTGATGAAAAATCCCGAACCCGTAGACGTGAACGGAACCGAAGCTGTTCTTCCGAAAAACGTGCTGATTTCTTTTGTTCCCTCACACTTGATGCCTACTATGCTGTTTACCGATTCGGCGTAGATCTCGCCCTTTGTCTTTTTTTCGCTGTCGTTTTGCTTCGTCACGCCTTCGGTCGGCACTTCAGCCGGATGGCCGGTCGGCTCGATTGTGTTCGCAGGTATTTCGGCGGATGCGTCGGTCGGAACGGAGATAAGCTCGTCCGCGTGCTGTGTCGTCGTGCCCGTGGGGTTCTTGGCGTTTTCGAGCACCTGCACCGTGACAAACGAAGATATCGCGCCCGATACCGCGCTCATAACAAGACACAGCACAAGTGTGATTATGCCGAAAGCAGCAAGCGTTTTGCGCGTGGGGGGCTTTTTTTCTCTTTTCTTTTTTCCGCTGTTCATATTCGGGTAAGGCGCATACCTGACAGTCGGATTTTCGCCGCCCGTGTAATATGTGCCGTTCGCCTGCCGTTCGTCTGCCGCACTGCCGTATTGCTCCTTGTCGGAAAAGCCGTCGGTGTACGGCGGGTCGCCGTTATCCGTGTTCACGTCCGTGAAATTAACGGGCTGTGCATTTTCATCCGATCGTCCGTCGGTTCCGTCCGATTCGAACGGCGGGGAGCCGAAGCCGTTGAAATAATTGTCGTCCATTGTCTGTTCACCTCTGCGGGGCGTTTTTGCGATAAGTATAGCCGCCGCGCTTTAATCGCAGCTTAGAAATCACATGAGCCTGTACATCGACGATGCGTTTTCTTTCGTTGCGTATTCCTGCACGGAGACGACCTCGGCTTTTGTAAGGTTTGCGCCTGTCTGAATCGAGATAACATCCCCGATCTTAACGTCGTATGAGGCGCGTGCCGTTTTGCCGTTTACGTCGACATGCCCCGCGTCGCAAAGCTCGTTGGCTACCGTGCGGCGTTTGACAAGGCGCGACACTTTCAAATACTTATCAAGTCTCATAATGGGTTCCTCCGAAAAAATTATTCTTTTATATTATACCGCAGTTGCAAAATAATTCAAGGTCTGCTAAAATAAAACAGACAATAATTAAAGCGAAAGTGTGAAATGCGATGAAATTAAAACTCCGGTACGAAAAGCTTTACAATAAAATTTTTTCGGTGCCTTTTTTCAAAAAGCTTCTGAAAATTCCGGGGCTCGAAAAGCTTCTGCAATATGAGATGATGTCATATCTGGTTTTCGGCGTGCTGACAACCGTTGTCAATTTCGTTGTTTTCGGCATTGCGAATAAGCTTGCCGGGGCGGGGTACGAATCGCTCGTGCTTTTCAGCATAGGCTCGTTTGCGTTCAAGTGGCTTTATCTCTCAAATGCGGTAGCGTGGGTTTGTGCCGTTACTTTTGCCTATATCACGAACAGGCTTTTCGTTTTTGAGAGCACCGCGAGCGGAGCGGCGGCAATAATAAAAGAGATTGTGTCGTTTTTCGGCGCCCGCATAATATCCCTGCTTCTGTTCGACGAACTGCTGTATGCCCTGCTGCTGAACGTTTTCGAAAAGATAAAAGGCGGCGTGTGGATAGACAAAATTCTTGTCGCTGTACTCACGGTGGTGTTCAACTATATTGCGGGAAAATTTGTCATATTCAAAAAGCGCGGCGCGGACGGCGCAGGGGAGCAGGCAACATGATACTCAATATTGCCGTGTGCGACGACGAGAGCGCCGTCTGCGAATATCTGCGCGACAGAATCGCCGACCTGCTTGCAAAATGGGATATCGACGGACGCATAACCGTTTTTAACGACGGCGAACCGCTTGCTTCGGCATTCGAAGCGGGACAGGCCGGTTTTGACCTGATATTTCTTGATATTACGATGAAAAACTGCGACGGGCTGAGCGCGGCAAAGCGCATAAGAGCGGTCGACAAGGACGTTATGATAGTTTTTGTCACGGCATCGGCAGAGTATGTTTTTTCGGGGTACGAGGTGCGGGCGTTCCGGTATCTGCTTAAGCCGGAGCTTATGAACGGCTTCCCGAGCGTGTTTAAAGAGTGCGTGAACGAGCTTACGCGCTCCGACGGCGCGAGATATGTTTTTCAGAGCGGCTCCGAGAGCACGAGCCTGCCCGTGCGCGATATTCTGTTTTTTGAGAGCAATAAGCGGATAATTACGCTGCGAACCGTGACGGGGCGCGAATATACGTTTTACGGCAAGCTCGACGAGGTGGAGCAGACGCTGAAAAAACAGGATTTTGTGCGCTGTCACCAGTCCTTTCTCATAAATGCGGCGAAAATTTCGTCGCTGTCGCCGAATTCGGCACTGCTGTCGGACGGCACGACCGTGCCTGTGAGCAAGCACAGGGCGCGCGAAACGAACGAGGCGTTTCTGTGGGCAATGAGATAGTATTTTAAAAGGCGGAGCGGGAGGTGACAATGTGCATATAGATCTGCTTCGCGACTATAAAGAAATTCTTTTTAATACCGCGCTTATTTTTTCGTCGGTGTTTGAGCTTGTGCTTGCGTATATCATGACAAACAGCTTTTTTACGTCGCGGTTCAGGCGCAGCCGCTTCGACTATCTTCCCTTTGTGGGACTTGCCGCAGTGATAATTTTGCTGCGCGACAGCTTTCCGTCGGAATTCGTGCGCTATTCCGTCGAATGTGCGCTGCTTATCGCAATTCTGTTTCTGATGTATACCGGTTCGGTGCGGCGAAAGGTGATAGCCTCCGTTGTTTTCGTTATGATAATCGCGCTGTCAGAAACGGGCGCGGGCTTTTTGTTCAGCGTCGTTTCGCGTGCCGTAGGCTTTGAGGGCAGTATGGATGCGTCGTATATCCGTCTCGGAAAGCTTACTCTTGCAAACGGCATAATGATAGTCGCCGCGGTGATAGTGAGCATATTCGCAAAGCGCTACACCAAGGTTCCGACATCGTTCAGACTGTGGGCGGCGCTGTTCTTTGTGCCCGTGGTCACGCTTGTCACTTTTTCGGTATACCAGTACTATTTTGAAAATTACCCGGTTGACGATAAAATCGCGGCATATGTTTATGTTTCGTGCACCGGGCTGATATTTATCAATATTCTCGTTTTTGTCCTGTTCGGCAAGCTTCGCGACCAACTGGCTTTGGCTCGCGGCACCGAGATGCTTTCTTCTCTGCTTACTCAGCAGGAAAACTCCGTAAAAAGACTCGAAACGCTCTATAACAGGACACGTTCGTTTCGCCACGATATGAAAAATCACATTCTGCTGCTGAACATGCTTGCGGAAAAGGGCGACACTGAGGGCTTGAAAAAATATCTGCGCGACCTCGGAGGAGCGGTGGATGAGTCGGATTACGTCCGTATAACGGGCATCTCCGCGGTGGACGCCATTCTGAACGAAAAAATGTACGAGGCGCAGTCGAAGGACATAACCACAAGCTACAACTGCGTGAATCTCGAAAAAAACGATATTCTGCCGATAGACCTCTGCATTATTTTGAGCAACGCGCTCGACAACGCGATTGAAGCGAACTCGCTTGTGGAGGACAAGACTCGACGGTTTATAAAGGTCAAGGCGCACGGCAACGAGACTTTTACGGTCATTTCCGTATCGAACCCGACCGACTCCGAGCCGAAAAAGAACGCAAAAGGACTTTATGAGACGTCAAAAGCCGACGCGGATTCACACGGCTTCGGTCTGCGCTCCATTGAGAGCACGGTTAACAAATATCACGGCGAGATGCTTATGAAATGTGAGGACGGCGTTTTTACGCTCGTTGTTCGGCTGAACGGCGTGTGATTTTATAAAAACAGTACATATTTTTCACCTATCCTCAAGGTATATTTTTCTTCTTCGACAGTGCATTTTCCTGCAGATGGGTGTATAATTGATATTTTGAAAGGACGGAGTTTATCATGGCGTCTGAAAAATGCGAAATCAACGAAAAACAGGAGCTTGTGAAACGGCTCAAAAAAGAAACGGGCGCGGTCATTCTCGCGCACACCTATCAGTCCCCCGAAATAACGGACATTGCCGATATCGTGGGCGATTCGTTTGCGCTCGCGTCAAAATGCGCCGCCCTGCCCGAAAAAAGAGTTGTCATGTGCGGAGTCCGTTTTATGGCGGAGA
>OMRJ01000157.1 GCA_900313475.1 uncultured Eubacteriales bacterium
AATGGATATCGGCTCAATGCTTCAAAATTTAAGTGCGGACGATATGGCAAAGCTTAAGGAAGCCGCCGGCAGATTTTTCGGAGGGGAAGGTATCGGCTCCGGTGTTTCCGAAAAGAAGCCGACGGATAAGGGGCAGTTCGATCTGTCGGGGATCGACACGCAGGTATTGGAAAATGCCGCGCGCATTTCCTCGATGATGTCGCAAAAAGATGCCCGCAGTGATTTTCTGATGTCACTCAAGCCGCTTTTGAGTGAAGGACGGCAAAAGAAAGCCGACGAGGCGGCTAAAATGCTGAAGCTGATGAAGGTGCTCGGCGCAATGAGGGGGAACGGGGCGTGAAAGAAATGACTTACGACGAAATTAAGCGCATGCAGGCCGATGCCGAGCGGCGTGTGAACGAAATGAACAGACGTTCGCGCTCATTTGTAGAATCGCTTAATTCTTCGGACAGGACGGCTGCCGATACGCAAAATCACAATCCGCGTTTTATGCCCGTCCGCGAAACTCCCGCACCGAAAAATATTAAAATGCCGGTGGAATTTCCCGAACGTGCGCCGCGTCGTTCCGAGGACAGCAAAAACGGTCGGGAAGCCGGAAAACCCCGTTTTGTCTATGAGCCGCCGTCACGTCAAAAAAATCCGACGCCGTCGGTTGAAAACGGAACAGTTCGGACAAATGTGTACGGCAGATCCGCGTCTCCTGCACTGCCGTTTTTGAATAACCTTTCACGCGAAGATACCGAACGCCTGTTTTTGCTCTCACTCTGCATGCTTTTAAAGAATGAAAATGCCGACGGCGAGCTTATAACGGCACTTATGTATATTATGACTTAAGACCGTAAAAAACCGTTTTTTTTTCGGTAATGTAATTCCAAACAGCAGGAATATGTATAATTGCGGCAATAATGACAAAATTATCCTGTTATTCATTCCTTTTTTATGTCGTCTGTTCCGAATGATTGTTTTTTGAAAAACTTTATGATAAAATGGATACAAAGGATTTTTTTGTAACGGAGTATAAAGAAAATGAAAATTGCGGTTTGCGAAGACAATGAAGTGCTGGCAAAAAACTATGCCGAGATCGCCGGTTACATACTGTCCGACGTAGGCGTGGAAAGTACATGCGATATCTTTTTGAGCGTATCCGAGATTCTGACATCGGATGTCGAATATGATTTGCTGCTTCTCGACTGTGAACTGCCCGACGGGAGCGGCATTGAAGCCGCGAAGAAGCTAAAGCAGGCGCACAACGAGCTTTGTATTATCATTATTACTGCACATGAGCAGTATGTGTATGACAGCTTTGAAGCGGAGGCGTTCAGATATCTGCTTAAACCGTTGAATATCGAAAAATTCGAAAAAGCGATTTATGCGTTTCTGGAAAAACGCAAAACAGGTGCTTTCCTGCCGACTCGGACACCCGACAGACAGGTTATGTACCTGAAAATTTCCGATATCATGTATATTGAAGCCTTCGGAAAAAAGTCGAAGGTTAAAATAGGCGACAGCCTTACGGATGTATTTGACTCGATTTCGGAGATGGACGAAAAACTTCGCAGTTTTAATTTTATGCGCATACATCGCAGTTATCTGGTAAATTTTGCTTATATAGACAAGGTCGTGCACAATACTGCTGTTATGAAAAACGGCGACGAGATACTTGTCAGCCGACGTGTCCGCCGTGAGTTTAATCAAAGAATGAACGAATGGCTTCGCAAGGGCTATTGACATCGGAGAAAAACTTATGAGTATTTTCCGAACGTTTTTGTATTTTTTTAAGGATATCACGTCGGTAGCCGTCGCTGCGGCAGTGCTGTACTCTTTCGGAACCGAAAAGCGGGCAAGGCAAAAAGCGATGTGCCTGCTCTGTACGGCTGTATTTGCCTGCGAGGCGGCGGCGGGCTTTTTTGTCGCACGGAGAACAGGTGCGGATGTTGAATCCGCGCTTGATTTTGTGTCGATGCTGCTTGTTATCGCTTCGTGTTTTGCCTTGTTCCCCGGTGTGCGTTTTAAAGACGCGGTGCTAACCGTTATTGTTACCTCCGGCATGTCCGATATGCTGTTTTCACTCGTCAGCGTTTATCTCGGTGAATCTTTTTTGGCTGAGTTGGTATTTTACTCGGTAATTCAAATCGCAGAAACAGTGCTGATCGCTATCCTGCGAAGGCGGCATAACATAAAAACATTTGAAATTTTTACGGACGAGATATCACCGTTTTTTTATGTTGCC
>OMRJ01000213.1 GCA_900313475.1 uncultured Eubacteriales bacterium
ACAAGTTTTCCGCTCATGTCTTTAACAGAATCAAAAATGCCGTCGGGAATTTCGCTTCCGATGTATTCTATAAATTCGCCGTCAACCGCTATATTTAAGCCGCTCTCGGCGCGCACATTCCCGTCGTCATTGAGAATAACGGTACAGTTTTTCAAAAGAGTTTTCATCGGTTTTCCTTTCAAACGGCAGATATGATTTTTTCGATGCAGTCTCCGAATCTTCCGGACACCGTTTCGGCAACAACGCCGACTTCATCATGGCTGATTTTCTCGCTTGTCACACCGGCAGCCATATTTGTTATAACGGAAATGCCGAGTAGAGGCATAGAACAGTGAGCCGCGGTAAGAGCCTCGGTCACGGTCGACATTCCCACTGCGTCCGCGCCTAATATTCTCGCCGCACGAATCTCCGCAGGCGTTTCAAACTGCGGTCCCGTAAAATACATATAAACGCCCTCGTGAACAGTCAAGCCGCTGTTTTCGGCACATCCAAACGCTATTTTTCGCAGTGAAGCCGTGTACATATCGGTCACATCAAAAAAGCGCGGCCCGAATTCCTCAATATTTTTGCCGCAGAGCGGACTTGCCCCCGTCAGCTTCAGGTGGTCGCTTATTATCATTATATCGCCCGGCTTATATGATGTATTAACACCGCCCGCAGCATTGGTTATTATTGTATATTTCGCACCCAAAAGCTTAAAAAGCCTTATCGGCGCGGTCAGCTGTTCAAAATCATATCCCTCGTAATAGTGAAATCTGCCCGACATGCATATTACTTTTTTACCCGCAACCGTGCCGTAAATAAGCTTCCCCGCATGCGACTGAACGGTCGATGTCAGGAAATTGGGAATATCCTTATAATCAATTTCGACAGGAGACTGTATACGCTCCGAAAAACCGCCGAGACAAGAGCCTAAAATCAATGCCGCGTCGGGTTCTTCTCCGATTATATTTCGGACATAGTCTGCACTTTTTTTAAAATAATCAAAAGTATATTCGTGTTTCACCGTAAATCCTCCGTAAATTTTACATAAACAGCTTTATTGATGAAAGAGAAGTTACTACAAAATCCGAGAACGAACCGCTCGAAGAATACCGCGCGCCGTTGTTGAACCAGCATGTTGTCAGTCCGTAGTTTTTTCCGCCGGCTATATCCGCCGTGAGAGAATCGCCGATCAGCAAAACTTCGTCTTTTGAAATTTCAGGGACTCTCGCAAAAAACGCGTCAAAAAACTCACGCGACGGTTTAGCCGCGCCGAGAAGCTCTGAAGTGTAAATCCCGTCAAAGAACACTGCCAAACCGCCCTTTTTCAATCTGTTTTCCTGCTGAAACTGCATTGCATTACTCACTGCATATATCCGGTATTTTTTACCGTGCAGATATTCCAGAAGTGCGCGTGCTTCAGACACTTCTTCGGTGCTTTCATGCAAAAGCTCGATGAACCTTGCTTCGAATTCTCTGCCGTCCAAAAACAGACCGAGTTTATCAAAAATTTCACTGAAACGTCTGTCGAAAATATTTTCGCGAGTAATATTTCCTTTTTCAAGCTCCGACCACAGTCTGTCATTCACTTCTTTGAACACGGGATACATCTCTGCGGCATACTGCACTCCTCGCTCCGACATGGCGGTTTTTATCGACCATTCCGCACATTTTTGAAAATCAAGAACCGTATCGTCGATATCAATAAGAACAGCTTTAATCATAAGCGTCGCCTCCGAGTTACATTTTACCATTTCAATCCGTGCGTGTCAAACACGTTTTATTTTTACGGGTATTGACAGTATCATCATTCCGCGTTAAAATATTTCCGTTACTGTTTTAATATTTTGGGGTGAACCGATGAAAATAAACAAAAAAGCCGTTGCCGCGCTCGGCGCATCGGCGGTTGTATGTAACGGATTAAGTTACTTTATCTACCATGAGGTCATGGCTTCAAACGGTAAAGTCTTCAACGCAGTCGGAAATATTGTAACAAAAAAGAAAACGGGAGACAAACCCGTTGAGATCGATCCGCGGGTATCGTGGCTTAACGGGCAGCACTTTACGGAATACGACATTGACAGCGATGACGGCATTAAACTCCACGCATATTATCTGCCTGCCGAAAAGGAAACAAAAAAATATATTTTTTGCAGTCACGGCTACAGAAGCAGCGCAAAAACGGGATTTGCACTTCAAACAAAGTTTCTTCATGACAGCGGCTTTAATGTTTTTCTCGTTGATCACCGCGGCTGCGGAAAAAGCGGAGGAAAACATATTACCTTTGGATACAAAGAAAGCCGCGACTGTATGAAGTGGCTCGGCTTTATGCTTGACAAATTCGGCAGCGACATCGAAATATGTCTTTACGGAGTTTCACTCGGTTCCGCAACGGTCATGCTCATGACGGGCAACGAAAAATTGCCCGAAAACGTAAAATTTACGGTTGCAGACTGCGGTTACACATCGGCATGGAATGAGTTTTCAAAAGTACTCGATGTCATCGGACCCGCAAAATATCCGCTTCTGTTCGGTGCAGACGCATTCTGTAAGGTTCTCGCGGGATATGATTTTAAGGATACAAATGCTCTTGAGAGCGTTAAGCATGCGAAAATTCCGATACTTTTCATCCACGGGGAAAGCGATGACTTTATCTCCCCCGTCATGTGTTATGAGCTTTACGAAGCAACAAGCGCCCCGTATAAAGAAATTGTACTTTTTGACGGCGCATGGCACGCA
>OMRJ01000013.1 GCA_900313475.1 uncultured Eubacteriales bacterium
CGAAAGAAGCTATGCTTTGAATAATGTTTTTGTCGGCAAGATGTTCCGAAAAGCTGATATTGTAATAAACAGATTGTTCCCTTAATGAAACCATGTGCAGGTCGGACGGTCGCAGAATATAAAGACTTCCGCGCGTCAGAGTGTACCGCGTCCCGTTTAAGACCTGTATCCCGCCGCCGCTTACAATCAGCTCTATTTCCGTGTAGTCGTGGCGATGCAGCCTGTCGTAAGTGGAATCGGAGCTTTTTCGTTTTTGCGCCGACAATCCGTCCGCGCTGTCAATTCGAGTGCGTGCAAGCAGTGTGCTTATTTCTTTTGCCATTTTTCACTTTCTCCCCGCTTATATTCCTCATTTGTATTGTAGTATGAGCATTTTTGTATTTCAATAAAAAATCAAAAAATATTATAATAAAACGCAAACAAACTGCGACAGGCTTGTTACGCGGTATGATAAAATTGAAAAAAAGCGTCGGAGGCACGAAAAATGAACCTGAACGGAAAATGGAAGCTTTATTTCTACGAAAACGGCAGCGCTGATATTGCCGATCCTCAAAAACTGTATCAATGCAACATTCCGTGTATACCGTGCACGGTGCCGGGAAATGTCGAGCTTGATCTGTCGGTAGCCGGCTTTTTGCCTGCCGATCTTTTTATGGGAACAAACATTTTATCTGCGGAGAAATACGAATGTTTTGACTGGTGGTATGAGACGTCATTTGTTCCGCCCGCGCCGACAGACGGACAAAATGTTATCCTTCGCTTTGACGGCGTTGACTGTGTCGCCGAATACTTTTTAAACGGTAAAAGCATCGGCACGTCTGATAATATGTTTATTGAACATGAATTTGATGTGACCGATAAGCTTGTCTACGGCAGCGAAAACGCACTGCATGTGCATATAACTTCGCCTTTGGCTGCCGTTCACGGAACGGACTACGACCTCGACACGGTTTCATATTCATGGCACAATTACCCGTTGAGTCAGTACATCCGAAAAGCGCCGCATTCGTTCGGGTGGGATATAATGCCGCGTGCCTTGAGTGCGGGTATATGGCGCAGCGTGAATCTGAACTACAGGGAAAAAAACTGTTTTAGGTATGTTCATTTTGAATTGCTGTCAATTGACGGTACTTGCGGCAAAACGGCAATGTACTATCAGTTCAATTCGGATGTATGCGATATGTTTGTGCGTCACACGGCAGTTGTAAGAGGAGTGTGCGGAGAGCATTCGTTTGCCGCAGAAACGGATATGTACAGTGACGGCGGGCGGTGCTTTATCAACATCCCGAATCTGAAACTGTGGTGGCCTAAAAACTACGGCGAACCTAATATGTACAATGTTACGGTTGAGGTATTTTACGACAGCGGGGAAGTGCTTGCTTCGACTTCATTTCGGCAGGGCTTCCGAACGCTTGAACTTCGCCGTACCGATACAGTGCAAAAGGAAGGTTGTTTCGAGTTCGTTATAAACGGTGTTAAGATTACAGCAGTCGGTTCAAATTGGGTTCCGTTGGACGTATATCACAGCAGAGACACTGAGCGTTTGCAAAAGGCGTTGGAGCTTGCCGACGATATAGGGTGTAATATTCTTCGCTGTTGGGGCGGAAATGTATACGAAAGCGATGCCTTTTTTGACTTTTGCGATGAACACGGGATCATGGTATGGCAGGATTTTGCCATGGCGTGTTCATATTATCCGCAGAGCCGCATTTTTGCCGAGAAGATAGAGCGGGAAGTGAGAGCCGTTGCCGAGCGGTTGCGCAATCACGCGTGTCTTGTTCTTTGGTGCGGTGACAATGAAATCGACGCTATGGTTGCACCGCATAATCGTCCGTCAGTGAACCGTATTACACGCGAGGTTATTCCTCACATGCTTGAAAGAGTCGACCCGTTTCGTCCGTACATTGCGTCGTCACCTTATGTAGCCGATTCCGCCCGTGAGGCGGGCAAAGATTATTCCCCCGAAGTACATTTATGGGGTTCGCGCGATTATTATAAAAGCAGATTTTACACCGATTCAAAAGCGTATTTTGTCAGCGAGACCGGTTATCACGGCTGCCCGTCGAAAGAGAGCATCGAAAAATTTATTGCCCCCGATCATGTATGGCACTATATAAATAATCCGCAGTGGAATTTTCACTCGACAGATCAAAAAAATTCTCCCGACCGTGTTATGCTTATGCATAAGCAGGTGCGGCAGCTGTTCGGAAATGTACCGAACGAAATATGTGAATATGTTATAGCTTCTCAAATTTCGCAGGCGGAGGCAAAAAAGTTCTTTATTGAGCGGGTTCGCGCCAAAACCGATACGATGGGCGGCATTATCTGGTGGAATCTGCTTGACGGATGGCCGCAGATGTCCGATGCCGTTGTCGACTATTACTTCACAAAAAAGCTTGCTTATAACTATATTAAACGTTCGTCGCGTCCGATTCTTGCCTTCGTCGGTGAGATGGCGAGCTGGGGGTATCCCGTTCTCGTTGCCGACGGAACGGATAAAAAAGCCGATGTTAACGTAAAAATAACGGATATCAAAACACAAAAGGTTCTGTTCAGTGGGCAGTGCACCGTTTTGCCGAATCACTGCGCTCAAGTAGGCTTTGTGCCGATGATGTATTCCGACAAAGGTATGTTTTTAATTGAATTCGCCGTAAACGGGGACAGATTTATAAATACATATCTTTACGGTTCGCCGCCGTTTGATCTTGAAACATATAAAGCATTTATGAAATCGGCAGACGAAGCCGAGGCAAATATAAGCTGAACAGACTTTATTGAATATATCAAAAAAACGGCTTGCCGAGACAAGCCGTTTAATTATTTGTTTGCAGCGAATAAATCAGCCGCCGCAGTTACCGTTTGAACCGCCGAACGAGCCGCCGAAGAATTTACCGAACAAATCAAGGAATATCTTTACAAGCTTATTCCAGAAGTCTCTGAAGAACTTGAATATCTTGTTACAGCCGGAATCGTTGCTGTCATCTGTCGATGATTCGGGTTCGGTCGTAACAGGATCGGTTACGGGATCGGTTTCAGGCTCTGTAACGGGATCGGTTACAGGGTCAGTAACAGGATCGGTAACGGGGTCGGTAACAGGGTCGGTTA
>OMRJ01000028.1 GCA_900313475.1 uncultured Eubacteriales bacterium
CGGGCTTATGGGTGTTATGCTTAAAGGCGATGACGATTCCGTTACAATCAGAATAAACGGCGGAGGTCCGGCAGGCTCGGTCATTGCCGTATCCGATTCTTCGGGGAATGTGCGCGGCTATATAATGGATCCGCACGTTGAGCTTCCGCTCAACGAAAAAGGCAAGCTCGATGTAGGCGGGGCGATCGGCAGGGACGGATTTATCAGCGTCATAAAAGATGTCGGACTTAAAGAACCGGCGGTCGGTCAGGTGCCGCTCGTGTCGGGTGAAATTGCGGAGGATGTTACGTCGTATTTTGCCGTCAGCGAACAGATACCGTCCGTGTGTGCGCTCGGTGTTCTCGTTAACCCCGACCTTTCCGTTGCCGCTGCAGGAGGTTTTTTGATTCAGCTTTTGCCCACGGCGGATGACGGGATAATAACCAAGGTTGAAAAGGGTCTTGACGGAATCGATTCCGTCACAAAAATGATGGCTGACGGCTTGACCCCCGACGATATCTGTAAAAAAGTGCTGCCCGAATTCACGCTCGAAAAGCTCGATGAGCACGACGCTTCTTATCGCTGCAACTGTTCGCTTGAGAGAGTGGAGCGCGCATTGATAAGTGCCGGAAAAGAAGCGCTTGAAGAAATGATGCAGGATGAAGTTACGGAGGTTCGGTGTCATTTTTGTCCGAAGGTGTACAGATTTACGTCGGAGGATATCAAAAAGCTGATAAAAGCCGCATCGTCAAAGGATAAAAAAGAAGAATAAAACGCTTGCGTTATTATGTACAAAAACATAAAACTGTTCTTATAGGATTTTAACAAAAAAATATCAGTTTTCTCTCAAGCATTGAAAAAAACGGTGATTATTGTTACTATTAACATGATATCACTGTTTTTTTATATTAAAACGGAAGGGGCAGGAAAATGAAAAATCAAAAAGCAAGGGTCGGCTTAACAGTTTTCGGCGCGCTTTTCACGGCCGCTTTGTATATCTATTCGATTTATTCGGCGTACTATTGTTTTAAACACGGCAAAACAGGAGAAATCATATTGTACGCGTCGCTCCTCGGACTGTGTGCCGGTGTCTTTATACTGCTTTACACGCTTACCGACAAAAAACATGAGCATACGAAAAGAAGCAAAACCGCAGCGCCGCTTATCACGGTCGCCGTCAACATCGGTTTATATCTTGCCGCAGGCTATGCAGGTCAAAAGCTTGTTTCACCCAAAATCGGCGGAAATGTTGCGGCCTCGGTGTCGATGATACTGTTCGGTGTGACACTTGCCGTATTTCTGAACGGGCTTTCAAGCCGCCGCTTAAGGGTTTTTTGCAAGATTTCCGCCGCCGCCTGTTGCCTGACTCTTATTTCGACAGGGCTGTGGCTTGCCGCAACGACACTTACGGGTTATTCCTATCTTAAGCCGTTTTACGGATTTTTCGCAGCGTCAAAAAACATCGGCGGTATTCCCACTTCCGACAGAGAGATAGTTTACGATTTCGGATATGCCACCGAAAAGCCTCTCCGTGACACCGCGCTCGGCACTGACGAAAGCATAGAAATAAGGCTCGCAAAGAATGAATGGGAGGCTTTCCATGTATTCTTTGCTACCGCCGCAAAAAATAAAAAGGTCAGCGTTTCCGTCACGGATTTTAAAAACGGAGACGGCGACATACTTAAAACGCAGGCTTATAAGGAAAACTATCTGCCTGCTTTGGGACAGGGCGATATCTTTACCTCCGAGTATGCCGATGCGCTTATTCCCGTTTATCATACCGGTGAAAAGGGCGGGCCCGCAGAGCTTAAAAAGGGACTTCAACAAGGCTTCCTTATCAGGACATTTGCCGACAAAAACGCAAAAGCCGGCGAATATACAGCCGTGGTGACGGCAAAAAACGAGAATGATGAAGTGATTCTCGAAAAAGAAATCAAGGCTGCGGTTTGGAATTTCGTGCTGCCCGACACGCCCGCAAACGATACGCTTTTCGGAAACGGCGCAGGAGCTTTCTATGACATTTACGGCGTTAAGAAAGGCGACGGGGATGGACGTGAAAAGGTTGTTCTCGATGTTTATAACACTCTTCTCGAAAATCACATTTCTCCTTATGATATTCCGTACGATATTCTTGACGACCGCGCGGACGCCTATATGAATGACCCGAGAGTCAAGCGCTTTATCGTGCCGTATTCCGAGGATGACGAAACGCTTGTTAAGTATTATTCAAAGTTGAAGTCAAATCCCGAATGGGCGAAAAAGGCTGTGTTCTATCCGATAGACGAGCCGGGTGATTCCGATGCATACGCACGCTATACCGAAATGACCGACCGCCTGAACAGACTTTGCCCCGGATATAATATGGTTACACCGTTTAATACCGACAAGGTTAAAATAGACGGCGAGGAGAAATCCTCCGTTAAGCTCCAGTCAGGCAGAAGCAACATTCTTTGCGGAATGAACAGTGTTGTCGACAGAGGCACCGTTCTTGAGGAAATGCTCAACGAAGTCAAAAACGGCAGCAGTGCGTGGTGGTACGTCTGCTGTGCTCCGGGCGGCGACTACTGTAATTTCTTCGAGCATCTTGACGCGATAAAGCACCGTATTCTTATGTGGCAGCAGAAATCCATGGATCTGACGGGTCTTCTTTACTGGTCGACCGTATATTGCGAAAAGGCAAATCCGTGGCTGTCCTCCAAAACATGGGACGACTACGATGCGTCCGGCGACGGAATGCTTCTTTACCCCGGCGGATTTATCGGCCTTGACGAGGTTGTCATTTCGTTAAGACTCGTAAATATCGCCGACGGCATGGAGGATTACGACTATTTTGCGCTTGCCGAACAGAAATTCGGCAGAAAGTGGGCCAATGACAGAATATCCAAAGTCACGACCTCTCCTACGGAATATATTACCGACCACGCTTTATTCGAACAGATTCGCCGCGAGATAGGCGAAGCGATTAACGCAGAATAATTATTTCGGCTCCCGACAGTAAAAAGGCGGGAGCCGAAATAAAAAAGCAGTAAGACAATTTAAGGAAAATTCATTGCTTCTCGGCTTACGACACTCATGAAAAAAAATCTGAAAAAATCTAAAAAAACAGTTGACAAACGGATTGATTTGTAGTATAGTAAATAAGCCGCAAGGGACGAGGTCGGTCACACAAGTGGTTGTGCCTTTAAAAGTGGGAGTATAGCTCAGCTGGGAGAGCACCTGCCTTACAAGCAGGGGGTCACAGGTTCGAGCCCTGTTGTTCCCACCATTTGGCCCGGTAGTTCA
>OMRJ01000083.1 GCA_900313475.1 uncultured Eubacteriales bacterium
CCGGTTTTATTTGCCCGAAGGCGTGAAAAGGCACGCCGTGCGGCGAAGCTTGTCCGCAGTTTCATTGACGCAAACCAAGACGAAAAGGGCGAAATGTGCCGAAAAGGGGCACTGACGGGCGGCATGGGGTTCAAATCCCGTCAGCCTAATTGACGCAAATCAAGACGAAAAGGGCGAAAAGTGCCGAAAAGGGGCACTGACGGGCGGCATGGGGTTCGAATCCCGTCAGCCCGTGCGGTTATCGCAGCATTTCGGATTTGCAATGCCGTTAAATTGTTGCTCTTTACTGTTTTATACTGCCGTCGTTTTTTACATCACGGAATTGCATCGGCGGAGGCAGTGAACGTTTGCCGTCATTTGCCGTCGGGTTTTTCCGGCATCGGACGGACAGAGCCTCCTCATGCGGGCTTTCCCCGGGCACAGCCCGGATATCACCGCGCCGCCGCGTTCCGTTTCGGGTTTTGCATAAAAAAAACAGCCGGACGGTGTTTTCCGCTGTCCGGCCGGGGCGCTTCTCACGCTCTTTTTTTATTTTTTTTGTCTGCCTTTGCCGCTCTTTTTGCCGCCTGTTCATCGGCGGCTTCTTTTGCATTTTCCGTAATTTCGCGTGCCTTTTCACGGTTTGCCTTCGCCTTGGCAAGCTTTTTTTCGAGTTTGCCGCGTTCGTCCGCGTTCCCGGCAAGCTCGGCAAGGGTCGTCAGATGAAGCACCTCGCACTCCGCCGTAAAAAGCTGCTTTTTTGCCTCAATGTAAGCGCGTTTTTTATTGTAAACGGGAATTTCGCGGTAGAAATCCACACCCTCAATCGGCGCGTGATGCTTTTTATCCTTCGCAAAGCCGATTATCAGAAGCACGCCGCACACGGCGACGAGTATCAGGGAGAAAAGCTGCGATATCCTGATGTTTGTGCTGCCGATGTAAAGGCTGTCGGTGCGCAGTCCCTCAACCACGGCACGCTCAACGCCGTACCATACGCCGTACATAAGAAATATCTGTCCGCTGAAGCGGCGGTGCCTGCGGCAGACCCAATAGAGTATAACAAACCCCAAAAGGCACCAGACAGATTCATAAAGGAACGTGGGATGCACGGGCTTTGACGGATCAAGTCCCGTTTCGCCCGAGTTTACGAGATATTGCAGATATTCGCGCGTTTTCTCGCTGTACATTCCCCACGGGAGGTCGGTGTTTGTGCCGAAAGCCTCCTGATTGGCGAAATTGCCCCAGCGCCCGATGCCCTGACCGATGAGAAAGCTCATGCCGCAAAGATCAAGCAGATTTCTTATGTTGATGCGCTCGACAAGGCACACGACAAGCGCCGCAAGCACTCCGCCGATAAGTCCGCCGTAAATGGCAAGACCGCCGTGCCACACCGCAATTATCTCGGACGGATGCGCCGAATAATATCCCCACTCGTTGAAAACGTAGTAAAGACGCGCTCCGACGATGCCGAACAATGCGCCCCAAATGAGGATATCGAGCATTTTATATATGTCAATTTTCCATAAATAGGCGCGTCTGCCGCCGAAAAGCACCGCAAGAGTGAAGCCGAAGGCAATTATCACGCCGTACCACTTTATCGTGACGGGCGATGCCGTAAACGGCAGCGAAATTTCGCAGAAGACCGACGAAACTTCAAATGTTTTTTGAAGCGCCGTGAAAGCGACTTCAACGGTATCCGTAAAAAATCTTATCATAATTTATGTCACTTGAGCCGACGGCTTACTCATAGTCGTCCTCATTCTCCCAGTTGTGCCAAACCGCCTGAATGTCGTCGTTATCCTCAAACATTTCAAGCATTTTGCCCATTTTTGTTATGTCGTCGCCCTCAAGGCGGGTGTAGGTTGCGGGGACATATTCCGCCTGAGCCGAAACAACATTGTAGCCTGCCTTTGTAAGCGCCTCCGCCATATCGGCTACATCGTGGACTCCCGTGCGGATATCGTATACGGCTTCATCGTCGGTAATAACATCCTCCGCGCCGGCTTCGAGCGCGAAGTCCATTATCTTTTCCTCGTCCACATCCTCAGCGTCAACAAGAACAACACCCTGACGCGTGAACATAAACATAACGGAACCCTGCTGACCCATGTTTCCGCCGTATTTGTCGAAATAATGACGGACATCGCCCGCCGTGCGGTTACGGTTGTCGGTAAGCGCCTCCACAACGACCGCAACGCCGTTGGGACCGTATCCCTCATATATAATTTCCTCGTATACCGCGCTCGAGCCTTCGCCCGCTGCTTTCTTTATAATGCGCTCGATATTGTCGTTGGGAACGTTGGCGGCTTTCGCCTTCGCAATTACGTCCTTAAGCTTCGAGTTGCCGGCAGGGTCGGCTCCGCCTTCTTTGACGGCGACGGCTATCTCTCTGCCTATCTTGGTAAAGACCTTAGCGCGCGCGTTATCGGTTTTTTCTTTTTTTCTTTTAATGGTGCTCCATTTTGAATGTCCTGACATACCGTTTCAATCCTTTCGGCAAATAAACTGAATACATTTTTTAACAGCTTATCATTTTATCATAACTTGCACGGGAAGTCAAGATGCGGCGCTGCGAATACGCCGCACCCGCGAAATCGCACGGCATTCGGAAAAATATTAAATATTTTTTGCACACATTCCGCATTATGTGTACAAAACAGAAAAAATACCGTTTCTGTGATTGACATTTTGCTCTATTTATAATAAAATAATATTCTAAAATAATAATTTGCCGTTAAAATCTTGGTGGGAGGATTTTTCCATGCAATTAAAAGAATGCCTACAGTCGCTGTTTGAAAGCAAGGACGCGACACAGAACAGCGTTTCACGGTTGAGCGGAATCAACAAAGGAACGCTTCATCGCATTATTTTCGGGAAGCAGGACGTAAAATTCGACGAGCTGATGAAAATCAGCGGCGCTCTCGGACTTTCTCTCGGTGAAAAGAATCTTCTTTTTGAATGCTATTTTAATGATTTCTACGGAGAAAAAGAGATGGACTCCGTCCGCTTTGCCGTTGCGGAGTTTCCGAAAGCCGGCGCCGCACTGCCCGTATCCGTCCCGACAAAGGGGTATGACACTTATCCCGACGGCGGCTTCATGGGGAACACGGAAAAGGTCGAGGAGGCTATAGTGACCGTAACCGACATTGAGAGCGGAAAAATATATACAAATTTTCCGTTCAAAAATGAGCGGCTTGACGAGTTTTTCTTTAGAAAAGCACAAAACAAAAGCATCGAGCTTGTGCATTTTGTCGAAAAGATTCAGAAGAACGGCGAACAGCAAAACCTGTTTTCGCTCATGCGTTCGGTGCGCTATATGAGCATCGGGCAGTTTCCGTATATGCTTGACATATGGCAGTCGGGCGCGGAAACACAGCTTTTACCGTATTTTGTCGTTACAAAAAAAGCTGCCGTGCTCTTTAACGAGACATTCGGCTTTATAGCGGAGGACAGAGATTCCGTCGCACGCCTTACCGAAATAGTTGAAGGCATGAGGTCTTATCTGCCGCGTCTCGGCAAAAAGCCTGCCGACATCATGGAGATAAAAAACCTCACCGCAGGCTCGTCGATTGCAGGCAACGACCTTATCACGATATGTAAATATCCGTGCTTTGCACAGCATATTACACGCGAGATGATGTATGCGGCGGCAAACGACGTGCCAAACAAGGAGCAGCTTATAGAAATATGCGCGTCGCATTACTCTCACCTGCTGAACGGTATCAACATGTACAACTTCGTAACGCTGCCCGGCTTGGAGGACTTTGCGAAAACCGGCAATTTCTATGAGATACCGCCCGAATTTGTCCACGGATTTCCGGTCGATGTTCGCATCGAGCTGTTAAACAGGATGAAAGATGACATTGAAAACGATTTGTTTTACATCCTCAACCGCCCGGACGCGATTCCCGACGGCATCACGCTCGAATGCTATTCCGACGCAACACTGATTTCGGGTACGGATACCTCCGTGCCGCATTTTGCGCTCGGCACCGGCTTCCGTTACGCGGCGTCGGATCCGTATTACATTAAGGTGACCCGAATTATAAAAGAATTTCTCATCGCAGGCGGATATGTCTACAGCAGGGATTCCGCCCTGCGCATAATGGATAACTGCATCACACTGGCAAAAAGCTTCAGCTAAACCGTCGTCGTCGCTCGTCGGAGCAAAGATCGCTAAGCTACGTCCCGCGCTTCGGCGCGTGACATCCGCCCGCTTGTCTTGCTCCTCCTCTCGTCAAAAAGTCTCGCTCGGTTCGGC
>OMRJ01000021.1 GCA_900313475.1 uncultured Eubacteriales bacterium
CGCCGACGCCGAGTCCTATAAGACCGTGCTTTGTATTGCCCTGAAAGCGGAGCTGATTGTTAAGAGTAAGCGCGGAGGTCTGAAATGGAGAAGCTATGAGAATATATTTAAGATAATTCTTTGCATACGGCAATATGGTGTCTGTCGAGCCTAAAAATTTCGCCAGCGGCTCAATAAATATCAGTCCCGCAGCACCTATTGCAAGTCCCGTGAAGAACGACAGCACAAACGACGTAACCGCAAGCCTGCCGGCGCCGTCGTAATTCTTCTTGCCGAGCTCGCGCGACATGAAGTTTCCCGCTCCGTGCCCGAACATGAACCCGACCGCCTGCAAAACAGCCATAAACGAAAAAACAACGCCTACGCTTCCGACTGCCGTGTCGTTGACCGTTGATACAAAATAAGAATCGGCAGCATTATAGATTGCCGTTATCAGCATGGACGCGACCGCGGGCGCGGAGAGCGCGGCAAGCAGGGAAAAAAGCGGACGCGTCGTAAGCCTTATAAATTTTTCTTCGGTTTTATCCACCAAAAAGCACCTTGATTCTTTAAATACGGACTGCCGTATTCAGATGCAATAATTGTTTCCTTTTCCGCCTGACCGCGCACAAACAGCATAATACGGAAAATAACGCTGCAAAAAAGCGAATTTACTTAAAGGCAACTAAAGGCAATTCTTCGTAAAAATTCAGTCGTGATATAAAACAGGATGCATGTGCTTATGCGTTTGGGGCGGCACTGCTTAACGGACAAAACGCGATTATGCCGTAAGCACTGCGCGCTCTGCCCGTTTTTTGTATGTTATGAAATTATTTAACGGTTATTTTCAATACGGGATCGGTCATTTTTGCCGTAACACTGTCTGTTTTTGCGCCGCTGCTGTCACGTCCGACATCGAAATCCTTTGTTGTACCCGTAAAAGTTATCACATCACCCGATTTTGCATCGGCGGGAATACTGAACGTTACATCGGCGATCTGTGAGTTATCGATATCGAGCGTCGTCGCGACCATTCCCATTATGCGGCATATCTCCTCCGCTCCGTCGGCGGCTATCTGCATATCCGAAATTGAAGCGGTTGACACCTCGCTGTAGTGCGCCCCGTCGGATTTCACATAGAAATCAAAGCATGCCGTAAGCGGAGCTTTTTTAAGGCTGACGGTAACGGTGACCGCATCCCCTGCCGCATATTCCGATTTAACGGTGGAAAGAACGAACTGCGGCGCGTCCTTTGCGGACTGAACGCTGACGTTTCCGTCCGAAGTACCGCTCCTGTCGTCGGAATTCTGTCCGCCCGGCGTGTTTTTACCGGTCGAGGCTTCGCCGACGATCTCCGTTACGGATTTCCCGTCGGCATCCGTAACGGCGATGCCGTGCGCATCGGTCTTAACTTCGACGCGTGTGCCTTCGGCTGCGGTCGTGTTCGTTTTATCTTCGGTGCCGCATGAAGCAAACGCGAAGGAAGCCGATATCATCAGCACCGCGATTACGGCGCAAAGTGTTTTTTTTATATTTTCCATAGTCTTTTTCCTCTTTCTTTTTTATCAGACAAAATCTCTCAGGCGCTTGCTTCTGTTCGGATGACGAAGCTTACGAAGCGCCTTTGCCTCTATTTGGCGAATGCGTTCACGCGTAACGTTAAACTCCTTGCCCACTTCTTCAAGCGTGCGGGGATGACCGTCTTCAAGCCCGAAACGAAGCGCAAGCACCTTGGCTTCGCGAGGGGTAAGCGTGCTCAAAGCGTTGGCGATCTCCTCTTTCAGCAGAGTCTGGCTCGCGGCGTCAACAGGCGCCATAGCGTCCTCATCGGGGATAAAGTCGCCGAGATGGCTGTCCTCCTCCTCGCCGATGGGTGTTTCGAGCGACACCGGCTCCTGCGAAACACGCATTATCTCGCGCACCTTTTCGGCGGGCATATCGAGAAGCGACGCGATATCTTCCGCTGTCGGTTCTTTTCCGAACTGGTGAAGAAGCTGTGAATTTGCTTTCTTGACTTTGTTTATGGTTTCGACCATATGAACGGGGATTCGTATGGTACGCGCCTGATCGGCAATGGCTCTCGTTATCGCCTGACGTATCCACCATGTGGCATATGTCGAAAACTTAAATCCTTTGGTGTAATCAAATTTTTCAACGGCTTTAATAAGACCGAGGTTTCCCTCCTGGATAAGATCCAAAAACTGCATGCCTCTGCCCGAATATTTTTTTGCTATACTGACCACAAGACGGAGGTTAGCCTCCTCCAAACGGTGTTTTGCCGCCTTATCGTTCTGACCGATACGCATGGCAAGGTCAATTTCTTCCTCGGGAGTAAGAAGCGGAATCTTGCCTATCTCCTTAAGGTAGACCTTGACGGGATCGTCCATTGCAAGGTTTTTGCTGTCCTCGCCCGTGTCGTATGCCTTTGCTATATCCGAATCGAAGCTCAACGCGTCGAGAGCCGTCTCCGACATGTCGTCGGCAACCTCGATGCCGTTCTGCTCGATAAGCTCATACAGCTTGTCCAGCTCGTCGATCTCGAAATCGTATTCGATAATGAGCGAGTCGATATCCTGTGTCGAGAGCTTGCCCGCAGCCTTTCCTTTTTCGATAAGATGATTGATAGCGGTTTTTTTATCCATACCTTCCGTGCCCTTTCTTTTATTGCTGCTTTTTGCGTTTTGCTTCCATTGCTTTAAGCCAATCGTCATCGGAAAGACCGCGCGCCGTCCGCGGACGCGACATTTTCTCCTTTTCGGCAATAAGCGTTTGTATACACTGCTCGCACCCCTGCGGATTTTCGTCCGTAAATTTACCGAGAGTGAACAAATATGAAATATATGAAATATCGTCATTTTCGGCGTTGTTGCCGAAAGCCGAAATATCAAGACTTCTGCCCGATTTTATTCTCGCCGATATATCTTCAAAAAACCGTCTGTTATACGGCGTGACAAACAAATCCGCAGACAGTCTTGACGCCAGCTTCTTGAGATAATCGGGATTTTTTATGAGCGCGGCAAGCAGAAATTCCTCCGCCTTTGCCGCCCTGAGATATTTTTTCCGGTCCGGATTCCTGATTTTCGAATCCTCACCCGCCGCCGCCTTTGCGGCGTTTTCAAATTCCGCCGTCGATTCTCTGCGGCGTTCGCGTTTGCGCGCTTTTTCCGTCTGCGTCTTAACGGAATCGGTCGAAACCGACAACTCGGACGCAAGACGCGAGGTGTAAATATCGCGCTCCATGGCGTTGCCGACATCCGCAAGAATTTCCACTGCATCGTTGAGATAGCCGAGACGCCCGTCGTCGGTAGAGAGGTCATATTTTTCACGCGCACGCTTAAGCGCAAATTCGGTGTCATTGTCGGCTCGGGAAATGACCTTCTGCATGCGTTCGCGCCCGTGCTCCTTTATTACCTCGTCCGGATCCTTGCCCTCACCGGTGTAATCGAGCACTTTTATCTTAATCGGCGCATTTTTCAGCAGACGAAGCGCACGCTCCGTAGCTTTTCGCCCCGCTTCGTCGGAATCGAAGGACAGAAACAGTTCATCGCAGTAGCGCGACAAAAGATTTATCTGCTCGCTTGTAAACGCGGTTCCGAGTCCCGCCACTGCATTGGTGAAACCCGCCTGATGCATGGCGATAACGTCCATATAGCCCTCGCAGAGGATAAGCTGCCGTCCGCTGTTGTTTTTTGCGAAATTCAATGCGTAGATTCCCTGTCCCTTGCGGTACACCGGCGTATCGGACGAGTTCAGGTATTTCGGCTTCGAGTCGTCAAGCACACGTCCGCCGAACGCCGTAACATTGCCGCGCAGGTCTATTATCGGAAAAATAAGCCTGTTTCTGAACGCGTCTATCGTGCCGCCGTTTTTTGTTTTGCGGGCAAGGTCAAACGATACAAGCTCATCCTCGTTAAATCCCTTTTTTTTCAGGTGCTTCAGGAGCGCGTCCCATCTGTCCGGCGCATATCCCAAACCGAACCGCGTAACGGTTTCGGGTGACAGACGGCGTTTTTTTATGTATTCGTTCGCGGCGGCTGCCTCCGGCAGCGACAAACACGAATGATAAAACCGTGCTGCCTCGCGGTTTGCCTCATAACATCGGCGGCGCATAGAAATCCGCGCGTCATCCGCTTCGTCCGTCGGCATATTCATGCCCGCCTTTTCGCAGAGATATTTCACGGCTTCGGTGAAATCGAGACGTTCTATGTTTTTTATAAAGGTTATTGCGTCGCCGCCCGCTCCGCAGCCGAAGCAGTAATATGACTGTGTATCGCGGTAGATGACGAAGCTGGGAGTTTTTTCGGTGTGAAACGGACAGAGCGCAACCGGCGTGCGGGTTCCGCGGTGACGAATATCCGTATATTTGCCTATAAGCTCCTCTATGTCGATATGCGAACGAAGCTCGGTCAGAAATTCATCACTGAAGCGCATGCCGTATCCCCCCATCCCGAAAAAAAATAGCTTTCGACTATTATATACCGAATAAAAATAAAAAATACTTTATTATTTGAAAATTTTTTAAAAAGAAACGCACATTCGGCTGCACGCGGTGCTTTATGTCAAATTAAACGCAAATATCATATTTTTCGCCGACCTTGACTGCTATAAGCTCTCCGTAACTCATATCGGCAAGCCTTTTGTGCATGATTTCGCTTTTGTCTGCATGAATACGGAACACGATTCGCACATGAGCCGAAAAATCGGTGCTCTCCACGGTGCCGCCGCACGAAACGATAAGCTTTTCGAGACGTTCGTATCTGCTGTAGTCGGACTCTGCTTCAAAGACCTCGCAAAGTCCCATTTTCACGATTCCCGCCGCTTCGACGGCAAGACCTGCCGAGTGGGAATATGCCCGAACAAGTCCGCCCGCGCCGAGAAGAATACCTCCGAAATAGCGCGTTACGACAATGCAGACGTCGGTAAGTCCGCTCTTTTTTATTACGTCAAGCGTCGGCTGCCCCGCGGTGCCCTGCGGCTCTCCGTCGTCGGAATAGCGTGAATATTCGGGGTAACGCACTGCATACGCGTAGACATTGTGTGTTGCTTCGCGGTGCTTTGCCCGAACGGAATTTATAAACCCAACCGCTTCCTCCGCCGTTGACACGGGTTTGCAGCAGCCGATAAACCGCGATTTGTTTACGATATATTCAGTCTCGGCATACTTGCCTACGGTCAAATATTCCATATACTTTTTCCCTTTCGCGTTTTTCCCTGCTGTTTTCTTTTCGACAGGAAAAAATCAAGCGGCAACGTATGCTCCGCTGCCGCTTCTGTGCATAATCTGCGCTGATATTAACCCGTGTTCAGAATCAGTTGTTACCCATATTATAGCGTTTCTTGAATCTGTCAACACGTCCGCCGGTATCGACGAGCTTCTGCTTACCTGTGAAGAACGGATGGCAGTTGGAGCAAATATCAACACGAAGGTTATCGCTCGTTGAGCAAGTCTCGAACGTTGCGCCGCAAGCGCATTTAACAACGACGGGCTTATAGTTGGGATGGATTCCCTGCTTCATAATATTTTTCACCTCTTTCGGATGCTGATACAACATAAGAAAACGGACGGGATATCGAGTGCCACGGGCGGGCGCACGTATCCCCGCTTAAATAGTAAAAGTATTCTATCACATCCGAACCGCAAAATCAATAGTTATTTTAGGATTTTTTGTCGGAGGGAGAAAACCCGTTGTTCTGTTATGGGTACCGTTATGCCGTTTTCGGTTTTGAAAAATCAAAATCTTTTGAAATTGAAAATTCTGATAATCAGGTCGATTAGTTTTCCTATAATCGGCACGGAATGATACTGTGCCGAGCCTTTTTGCGCTCTCGTCTCCGAAAAATCACAATCGGGGCATTTTCTTGTTTCGGTTCCGTCTTTAAGGAACGATGCGTTTTTGTCGGACACCCATTCGCCCATTTTTTCATGAAGACACTCGACGGAAATCACGTTAACCGTCACCTTTATACCGGATACGATAATATAATTTTCGGAATCATTCGGAAAAAATGACAACGTCTCAACATATTCGCCTTCTTTTTCAAAGCGAATGCTTTCGGGGGATTTTACATCCCATACAAATACACCGTTCTCGGCCTTGGGCAAAACAACGTCTGCAAGAGTTTTTCCTACAATACCGGTTAATCCTTCGGGATAATCGAAAACGGGCTTTGCCTTTTTCACCTCTATCTGCACCTCAATATTGTGCACGGTCTGGAATTCATTTAAATTAGGCGGATAATATGTGGCAAGGAATGTGTTTATTCCGACATCTCCGACAGTGGTGCAACGCGGATAACCTGCGTCCCATGCAAAATATCCGTTGTCGGTCGGCGGGAAAGTCACACTGTGAAGATAGTCTCCGTAAACCGCCGTAAGTCCTGTGGGAACCGTGTAATCGGGAACCGGCAGAACATCCTCTGCCAAAACCGCAGGACACAGCAGCAAAAACAGCATAAGCACGGAGAGCAGACCGGAAAGA
>OMRJ01000035.1 GCA_900313475.1 uncultured Eubacteriales bacterium
AAGGCGGACGAAAACGTTGAATTTGACAGGTCGCTTATGCTTATCAATAAAAAACACAGGCTGACAGACGATTTTGAACCGATTCTCACCGATATAAACAACAGCGGCGTAAAGCTTGACGTTAAATTTGCCGAAGCCTATATTTCTCTGAAAAAGGCGGTATATGACAATTGCGAAGACAACTTGTATATTATGAGCTCGTTCCGCTCCGCCGAGGAGCAGGCGAGAATCAAAAAAAGTGAGGGTGACACGGCAGCCGCCGTCGGCGCAAGCGAGCATCAGTCCGGTCTTGCCGCCGATGTGTATGTTATGTACCATGCGGGCGCGGGTTTTCTCGACAGCGAAGCGGGAAAATTCGTCAATGAAAACTGCAAGGACTACGGTTTTATAATCAGATATCCCGACTACGGCGTGAAATCGACGGGCATTTCGTTTGAACCGTGGCATATCCGTTTTGTAGGACTGCCGCACTCCGACATCATTGCGTCGCAGAAGCTTACGCTGGAGCAGTATGTGGAGGGGCTTGAAACGGGCGTGTTTTACTCCTACGGCGAGTATGTTATCACCCGCCAAAGCGGTGAAAACGGACTGACCGTTCCCGCGTCGTTTCTTCACTGCACCGTGTCTCCCGACAATACCGGCAATTATATATGTACGGTTAAAGTAAAATGAAAAATTTTAATGATTTTTAATTAAAATCGTGCAATCGTTTATTTAGTCAATGTGACCGAAAACGATTGCATTTTTTATACAACAATGCTAATATATAGGCTGACGGGACTTGAACCCGTGTCGGTTTTGACCGGCCGATTTTCGCTCATACTGCGTTAAAACCCTTGCAAATACGTCAAGTATTCGCTGCGGGCTTTGCCTTGCCTGAACAAAAATCAGCTCAGGCAAAACCGCTTTGTAACCGACGGAAGACAATTTTTTGAACAATTTTCGTTTTTTTGAGGCGCAGGCTTGCCGGCGGCAAGCCAGGACGAAAAAGGCAAAAAGCACCGAAAATGGGCACTGACGGGCGACATGGGTTCAAATCCCGTCAGCCTAAGATATTAAAAAAATATCCGAAAGAACACGGAGAACGATATGACAAAACAGGAATGGAAAAAAATAAGAGGTTCAAAAGAATCTCCCGATCAGATAATGCTCTCTGTCAAGGGCGACGCCTCCGAAGCCATGACGGTTCGCTGGCGCACATGCGCGGAGGTGAAGGACGGCTGGGCGCTCTACCGCAAGGCGGGGACGGACGGCGAATGGAAAAAAGCGGAAGCCTCGGTGAACTTTTTTGAAACGGATGTTGACGAGAGCAATTTCCACTTTGCCGACATGACGGGGCTTGAACCCGATACAAAATACGAATATTCGGTCGGCGACGGCGGGCACCGCAGCAAGGTATACACTTTTAAGTCGGCGCGCCGCAATTTCGATAAGTTTTCTTTTTTGTGTCTTTCCGATATCCAGACGGGCGGTCCCGAGCCTCCCGCGGATTACAGACCTATGGGCAGGGCGGTAAGAAAGCTGCTTGACGCTCACCCCGAATGCGAGTTTATACTTACGGCTGGCGACAACACAAACTGCGGTCAGACCGATGTTCAGTGGACGGGACTGATGGAGGGCTTTGAGGGCATTTCGGAGAGCATCCCCGTTATGTTCTGCATGGGCAACCACGACGACATGGGATTTGAAGACTATTTCACCTTTACGGGCAAATACTATTCGGAGCATGCAACATATTTTACAAATCAGCTCTACGGCTCATATGCACACAACGGTCCCGCAGACTGGCTTGTGGCAAACTATGCGTTTGACTACGGCAATGCGCACTTCGCGATAATGGGCACGAGCGGCTTTGAATTTATAAACGAGTGGCTTATAAAGGATGCCGAAAACAGCAAGAAAACATGGAAACTCGGCGCACACCATTTTCCCGTGTGCTATTCGGGACCTTCGATCGAGTGTGAGGATACATACCCCGCGCTTCGTGACGGTATGGAAAAGCTTGATGTCGTGTTTTCGGGGCACGAGCACTCATTCGCGCGCTCGTATCCCCGCAGAAAGGACGGACTTTACGATAAGCCCTCCGAGGGGACAATCCACTACAATCTCGGCAGCGGCAACCAAAACCCGCCCGGAACACGCGTCGTTCCCAAGGTGTGGAACGCAAAGACCTACAACCACGAGGAAAACCTCTCAATGTACTGTATCGCCGATATCGACGGCGAAACGCTCACTCTTACGTCTTTTGTGGAGGACGGCAGAGTGGTCGACAGTGTTGTTATAGACAAGCGCAGCGACAGGATTCTGCCCTACGAGTGCGCACCGCGCTATAACCGTCCGCGTCTTAAATTTAAGGGCTATGATCTCGGCATCTGCAATGAAAACACTCTGCCCGTCGAAAAGGACGGCATATGGTATCTTGCCGCGGGGCCGTTTATAAATTTCATCGGCGGCGACGTTGTCCGCTCCGAGGGTAAAATAAAGATAGGTGTTTACGGCAGAACCGCGGAGTTTACCGAAAACAGCGACATAATGTTTGCAAACGGAGAGGAAATAAAAATGTCCGCGCCGTGTCTGCGACTCAACGAGGGACAGCTCTATGTTCCCGTTGACGATTTTTGCAAGCCGCTCCGTATGCACGCCCTTTATTTCACGCACAACAACTTTATCTCGATCGAGAGCGAGACGGAAGCCCGTCCCGTTCCGCACCAACCGTAATTTTTCTTCATCAGGAGGTTTTTATTATGAGACAGATCAACCGCTCGGATAAGCTTCAGCTTGTCCATTCCGACATCAGAGGACCCGTTTTCGTCGAGTCAAACCGCATGCGTGCGGAGGGCATCGACGTCATGCGCCTTAATACAGGCAACCCCGCGACTTTCGGCTTTAAGATGCCCGATTCCGTCCGTCACGCGCTGCTTGACAATGCCGACAAGGCCGTAGCATATTGCGACCTTAAGGGAATGCCCGATGCCCGTGAAGCAATTTGCGAATATCACAGGAGTAAAGGCATTGAGGGCGTTACACCCGATGACGTGTTTATCGGCAACGGCGTAAGCGAGCTTGTCACAATGACGCTTACCGCGCTGCTCAATTACGGCGATGAGATTCTTGTTCCCGCGCCCGATTATTCTCTTTGGACGAATTCCGTCTACATCGCAGGCGCGACACCCGTGCATTATGTCTGTGACGAAACAAATCAGTGGTTCCCCGATCCCGATGACATTCGCTCGAAGATTACCGACAAAACAAAGGCGATTGTTCTTATTAACCCCAACAACCCCACCGGCGCCGTATATCCCAAGGAGCTTTTGGAACAGATAATCGAAATTGCGCGTCAGCATCAGCTTGTCGTTCTTTCGGATGAGATATATGACCGTCTTGTCATGGACGGTATCGAGCATGTTTCCACTGCGTCGCTCTGCAACGACCTTCTCTGCATTACCTATAACGGACTCTCAAAATCCCACATTGTATGCGGCTTCCGCTGCGGATGGATGATAGTCAGCGGCGCAAAGAAGGAAGCAGCCGATTTTATTGCGGGACTTGTTGCTCTGTCTGCGATGCGCCTGTGCGCAAACGCACTCATGCAGCTTGTCATTCCGGCGGCTCTCGCAGATCCCGAATCTACACGGGAAATGATTGTTCCCGGCGGACGTCTTTACGAGCAGCGTGAGGCGTGCTGCCGCGAGCTTGACAAGATCGACGGCATTTCATATGTTAAAAACCACGCCGCATTCTATATTTTCCCGAAGCTCGACATAAAAAAATTCAACATAACGGACGATCAGCAGTTCGCAATGGATTTCCTCCATGCAAAGCACGTCATGATTATTCCCGGCAGAGGGTTCAGCTGGAAGGATCCCGACCACTTCCGTATCGTAATGCTGCCGAAGGCGGAGGATATGGCGAGAGCCATGCGCGACCTCGGCGATTTCCTCTCCGACTATCATCAAAAGTAAAAAAATGTATATAAATATAAAGGATCTCCGGGTGTACGCCTATCACGGTGTGCACCCGGAGGAAAAGGAACAGGGGCAGGAATTCGTTTTGGACATTTCCTGCCTTGTTTCGGATGAGAGTGCCTGTGCCGGTGACTGCGTCGGGCAGACGGTCAGCTATTCATCCGTTGCGAAAAAAACGATTGAAATATTTACCTCCCGAAAGCGCGACCTTATCGAAGCAGCGGCAAATGACGTTGCGGAGGTTGTAATCGGTACGTTTCCGCTTGTCGACGCTGTCGACGTGACCGTAAAAAAACCGAATGCGCCCGTGAAAGCCGATTTCGGTTACATGGCGGTGTCCGTTCACCGTGAAAGGAAAGAGAACGGCGAACCGAAAAAACGCCCGATGAAAAAAGCCTATCTTGCACTCGGTTCAAATATAGGCGACGGTAAAAAAAATATTACGCGGGCATATGATGCGCTGAACGCGGTTCCGGGAATCAATGTTGTAAAAATATCCGAGTTTTATATTACTGCACCGTGGGGGTACGCCGATCAGGAGGATTTCACGAATGCATGCTGCGAGATCGAAACTTCGCTTTCTCCCGAAGCGCTTTTAGGAGTCTGCCTCGGTATCGAAGCAGGAATGGGACGGGTTCGCGAGTTCAAAAACGGCCCGCGTGTGATAGATGTCGACATTATCATGTATGACGGTGAAACGCGAAATACCGAAGAATTGAGACTTCCGCACCCCGCTTTTTCGGAGCGCAGCTTTGTTTTGCGACCGCTTCTCGATGTTTCCGACAACGGAACTGTCCTCGGCTTTGATGTTCGCGCCGCGCTGGAAAGACTCGGCAAGTAAGACTTATATATTAAAACTTATATATAATGTATATGCTCTCCCGAAAAGATGCAGTATATTGTGTGCGGTTCGCGGACAGTGTTTTTTACCGTGTTTTTTGCGACCGTATGAAACACCCGGCGGCGTTGTTTAAAACCGAAAAAAGTTCACGAAACCTGTTGACAAAGCACAAAAATCGGAGTATGATATGCAAGCACTTGAGAGAGAGCGACAGACATACGGCGTGCGAAGGCAGCGATGGTGAGCGATCGGTGAAGTGAAAAAACTTCAAAAAAGTACTTGACAAGAGAGTGT
>OMRJ01000018.1 GCA_900313475.1 uncultured Eubacteriales bacterium
GGGAAAGGAAAAAGCCCTGATAAAAGTTTGTGAGAACACCGAGACTTGCTCCGACATCCTGACCCACACCGGGCGCGGAAAGACGGTAGTGACAGCGGTCAATGCACTTACGGGTGCCGGCGATATAGCCGCCGATAGGGGCAAGCCCGCCGCCGGGATTCTTTATAAGCGATCCGACGACCATGTCCGCGCCGACGTCGGACGGCTCGATTTCCTCGGTAAACTCACCGTAGCAGTTGTCGACCATAACGGTGACCGAGGGCTTGATTTTTTTAATAAACGCAATAAGCTCGCCTATCTGCCCCACAGAGAACGACGGGCGCATCTGATAGCCCTTTGAACGCTGGATCGTGACAAGCTTTGTTTTTTCGTTTATTGCCTTTTTGATGTTTTCATAATCAAACGTGCCGTCGGGCAGCAGCTCGACCTGTCGGTAGGTGACACCGTACTCCTTGAGTGAACATGCCGATTCACGGATGCCGATAACTTCTTCAAGCGTGTCGTACGGCTTGCCGACGGGAGACAGCAGCTCGTCGCCCGGCAGAAGATTTGCGGACAGCGCCACCGCAAGCGCATGGGTACCGCACGTGATGTGCGGACGGACAAGCGCCGCTTCCGTATGAAAAACGTCGGCATAGACGCGTTCGAGGGTATCGCGTCCCGCGTCGTCGTGACCGTAGCCCGTTGTGCCGATGAGGCAGCCCGCATTGACACGGTTTTTACGCATCGCGTCAAGCACCTTGAGCTGATTTATTTCGGAGATATCATCGGCTCTTTTAAAGCGGCAGCTGAGCTTTTCCGCCGCTTTTTCTCCCAGCTCGAAAATTTCCGGTGAAATACCGAGTGAATTATAGTATTCTTTTTTCATATCGAAATTTGCTCCGAATTTTATAATGATCTCCGAACCGTGTTCGGGTGAAATCCCGCAAAGCGGGAGTGAATCGCTGCGCAATGAAATCCGTAAAACTCCGTTTCACGGGGCTCGAAGCTGCGGCGGAGTTGAATGCTCCGCAAAAAATTTATGCCTGCCCGTCAACCGGACGTCTTTTGAGTATACATATACCGCAAGGCAAGGTTATGCTCCGAAGCCCGAAAGCAGAAGCTCGGGATTCGTCTTCAGGATTGTCACGTCGGCGCCTCCCGCTGTTTTTCAACAGCCTTTTTAACGTCAAAATAAAATCTTACGCCGTTTTCGACATTCTCCGCGCCGTAGGCGGCTTTATGGAGATTCTGTATCGACGCGACAATGGCAAGACCAAGTCCGAAGCGCCCCTGCGAGCGCGAAAGCGACTTGTCGGCACGGTAGAACGACATCCATATCTTGTCGATGTCCTTTTCGGCAATGTGCGCACCCGTGTTGAATACATACACGCGGTAAAAACCGCCCGTATCCTCCGCGGACGCGATTATCTTTTTATCGCCATCGCAGTGCGACACGGCGTTTGAAATATAGTTATTAACCACCGATTCGAGTATAACCCTGTCGCCGTTGCCGATGTATTCGGCGGGTATAAGGTTTTCGACGGTTATCTCTTTTTCTTTGAGTATCGTGCCGTTGCGTTCAAACCAGTCGGACACAAGCTCCGCCACGGAGAAGTCGGCGGTATCAAGCTCATACGCGCCTGAGGAATATTTCGTTATTTCGAGCAGCTTCATTATCATCGTGTTCATGCGCTGCGATTCGCGCACGATAATATCGCAGTACTGCCCCGCAGTTTCGGCATTGCCCGATTCATAGAACATCTTCGCGCCCTCTGCATAGCCCTGTATGATTGCAATAGGCGTTTTCATCTCGTGAGAGATACCCGAAATAAATGTCTGACGGAGGTTGTCGATCGTGCGCTCGTTTTCTATGTCTTCTTCAAGCTTTTTGTTTTTCTCCTTGAGGTCGTCGAGTGACGCGGAAAGAGAGGTCGAGAGCGAATTTACGCTTTCGGAGAGGCGGTTAAGCTCCGCAAGTCCCGTCGCGGGACACGTCCGCGAAAAATCAAGCTTCGCAATCGAGTCGGTTATCTCGCACATGTTTTCGACAGGTCGCGTAAAGCGCTTAAGGTATGCGGATATCACGAGCAGAGCGATTATAATAACGCTCATGAGGCTCACAAACGATATAATAAAGTCGATACGCGCCGTGGTGCCCTCGCTCGTCACCTGCTGTGAGATTTCAAGCCGCTCGCCGCCGGGAAGATAGTTATAGCAGTCGAGGAACGTGATCTCGATATTTTTGTCCACGTATTTTTTTATCAGAAAGCCCTTGGTCGAGCTTTTCAGGCTGCCGTTTTTTACGTCGTATTTTATCATGTACGCTTCGTCTATCGGCGGCGCTTCGGACAGATCGACGGGAAGTGTGTCCACAAGGCTTCGGGTAGAATATATAAATTCGCCGTCGGCATTGAAAATCTCGATGGTGGCGTTGTATTTTTTCTCGGCGTACTGCACCGATTCCATAAAATCAACCGTGCCGTAGTCGCTCACAACGTCGTCGGAACCAATCCAGAGCCGTGTTCCGGGCACAAACAGATAAACCCATTCCGGTAACGAGTTGTAGGCAATTACCGGAATGAGAACCGTAAGAAGCATTATGAAAATTATAGCCGTCATAAGCCGCATGCGTATGCTGCGCGGTTTTTTTGGTTTATGCGTTCTCGTCTTTTTGTGCGCCATCCTTGCTCACCTCAAGCTTATAACCTGTTCCGTAAATGGTTTTTATGTGCTGCGAGCCCCACTCGCCGAGCTTGGTGCGCAGACGGGCGACATGGGAATCTATAGTCCTGATATCGCCGTCGAAATCAAAGCCCCAAATGTCGTCAAGCATCTGCTCACGCGTAAAAACTCTGCCGGGAGCCGCCAAAAGCTTTTGCAGAATGCTGTATTCCTTAAGCGTAAGACTTATGCTCTTGCCGCCGAGCCACACCTCATGGGCAAAAGAATCAAGCTTCAAATCGCCGAGGCTCAAAACCTTTGCGTTGTTCCGGTTTCCGTCGCGGCGGCGGAGAAGTGCCGCAACACGCTTCATGAGAACCGACGGCGAGCACGGCTTTGTGACATAATCATCCGCGCCCGCGTCAAAGGACGTGAGCTGATCGTATTCCTGGCTGCGCGCGGTAAGCATGATTATCGGCACATCCGAAAACTCGCGTATGCGCCGACAAACCTCCCAGCCGTCCATATTCGGCATCATGATGTCAAGGATGAGAAGCGCCGTATCGGGGTTTTCCTCAAACAGCTTCAGCGCAACGTCGCCGTCATCGGCCTGAAGCGGTTCATAGCCTTCCGCGGTCAGAAAGTCGCTTACAAGACGTCTTATAAGCTCCTCGTCATCCGCTACGATTATTTTTTTCATAAATTTATCCTTCTTCCCCCGCATGAGCCGCACGCGCTGCGCATAACGGGTTAATTGCTCATTTTGTTCGGTTTTGCCGCCGGCTGAGCCGTTTAATACTCTTTTACCGCCCGTTCCGGGTATTTCTCCGTTCGCCTCTGTATGCCGCCTCGCACGGAAACGGTTTGCGCTACCTTTTGCGCTACCTCTCGATTACTCTCCTAAGCTTGTCGTTTTTACGCACTGCCGCCCACAGCGCGGCACCGAGGGTAAACAGCACCGCGGCTTCGCCTGCGGCAACCGACGCGGCATTTGTCACGAACAGCGCAAACGACACGTTGCCGGAGCCGCCGAAAATGCTTATCTCCGCGCCTACGATAATTCCGTTGACAATAACGGGAGCCAGAAACGACAGCAGCGGGAATCCCCTGACGGTGACATTCCGCAGAGCGCGTGTGGCAACAGCCGCAATCAGAGTGGCAAGGCTGCCGAAAATCATGTCGAGCGGTGACACCGAGCTGACGATGTTTGACACCGCACACCCGACCGCAAGCCCGACGACTGCTGCCGGTGAGAAAAGCGGCAGCACGGTGAGCGCTTCCGAAAATCTGAACTGAACCGAATTGTAGGCAAGCCCCATTCCCGCACAGGCATAGGTGAGTGCGGCATACATGGCGCCTATGAGAGCCGCTTTTACCGTTTCTTTTACACTTTTGTTCATTTTTGTTTTTCTCCGTAGTTTTATTTTATGTCAGGATGGTCACGAACTGACAGCGCTGCGGTACACTAAACATTATAATGAAAGTATACCAAATCGAAATAGCGTAGTCAATAGCGGCGGCTGTTCCGATGCAAAGCAAAAAAGCGCGGTGCATCGGTATCGGCGTGCTCAGACGGCTCAAAACACCAGTTAAAAAGAGCGGAAATGAAAAGACACGGGATAAAAGCTTTCCATGATTACGGTTCTCGATACATTATTCTTTGTTTATTAAAATTATCTTAGCATATCGGACAAAAAAAATAAATATTTTTTACAAAAAAATATTGTACTTTAAAAAAAGCTGAAAGACTTCAAATTATCCGCACCGTAAAGCTTTTTTCGGCATGCGTCTGCCGATGCCGAAGTTTTTTCCGCTGTTTGCCGTTTTTTCCGCTTTTCTTATGTTTCCGACCGGGAAAGTTTCCGTGCGTTTTTTATTCTTCTTCATTTTCACCCGAAAACTCAGGCGTGAAAAAAAGAAAGAATAATCCGTTTGAGCATTCGTCACGGACCTTCACCGAATAATTTGTTTTTTTCGGGGGATAATACGTGCGTCCGCAATGCAGCGGA
>OMRJ01000078.1 GCA_900313475.1 uncultured Eubacteriales bacterium
CATTTTGCCGCAAACAATCAGGAAACCCGCCGCATGACGATAGACACCGTTGCCGACGAACGTACTCTGCGGGAAATTTATCTCGCAGGCTTTGAGACTGCCGTTAAAGAGGGTAAGCCGTGGACGGTTATGAATGCTTACAACAAGCTCAACGGAACCTATTGCGCCGAAAACGAGTGGCTTCTCAATCATGTGCTGCGCGAACAGTGGGGATTTGACGGCATAGTTGTAACCGACTGGGGTGCGGAAAACGAAATTGACAAGGGCATTGCCGCAGGTCAGAACCTCGAAATGCCCGGATCTGCGGGGCTTGGAGCGTCAAAGCTTGTCGAAGCCGTCAAAAACGGCACACTCGACGAGGCGGCGCTTGACGAACGCGTCGACGAAACAGTGGATCTCATCATGAAGTCGCAGGAGACTTTGGGTGAGTATGAATACTCAAAGGAGGAGCACCATGCCTTTGCCCGCAAGGTCGCGGAAAATTCGATGGTGCTGCTCAAAAACGAAGACGGCGTGCTCCCGCTCAAAAAGGGGCAAACCGTGGCGGTTATCGGCGAAATGGCAAAGCGTCCGCGTTATCAGGGCGCAGGCTCGTCACAGATAGTCACAACGGAGCTTGACTGCGCTTTTGACGCATTCCTCAAGGAGGGCGTCGGCATTGTATATTCGCAGGGCTACGATTCGGGCAAAAGCGTTACGGACGTAAGGCTGCTTGCAGACGCCGTCGAATGTGCAAAAAACACTGATGTTGCGGTTGTTTTCATCGGTCTTACCGATGAATTCGAGTCGGAGGGCTTCGACCGCGACACGCTTGAAATTCCGCAGAATCACGTCGATCTCGTCAATGCCGTTTCACGCGCGAATCCCAACACGGTTGTTGTGCTTTCGGGAGGCGCTCCCATTGTTATGCCGTGGCTCGGCAATGTTAAAGCGGTGCTTAATGCCTATCTCGGCGGTCAGGCATCGGGCAGCGCGGCGGTGAATCTTCTCACGGGCAAGGCGAATCCGTCGGGCAAGCTTGCCGAAACCTATCCGCTTGCACTCTCCGACACGCCCTGCTTCCGCCGTTTTCCCGGTTCGACACGCAGCGTGGAATACCGTGAGAGCGTTTATGTAGGCTACCGCTACTACGACACGTTTGGCAAGGACGTTCTTTTCCCGTTCGGCTTCGGTCTTTCATATACAAAGTTCGAGTATTCCGGACTTCGTCTTTCGAGAAAGAGCATTAAGGACACGGACACTCTTAAAGTGACGTTTAAGGTCAAAAACGTCGGCGGTGTTGCGGGTGCGGAGATTGCACAGGTATATGTTTCCGATGTCGAAAGCACGGTTTTCCGTCCCGAAAAAGAGCTTAAAGGCTTCAAGAAGGTATTTCTTGAGCCGGGTGAAGAAAAAACCGTTACAGTGTCGCTCGACAGGCGTGCGTTTGCTTATTTCAACACCGAGGCGGAAGCATGGCACGTTGAGAGCGGTGAGTTTACGGTCAAGGTCGGCGCTTCGTCACGCGATATAAGACTTTCGTCCTCCGTTAATGTCGCTTCGACCGATGAAAACATCACGGCTCCCGATTACAGGGAGACAGCGCCGGTCTACTATACGGGCGATCCCGCGAATGTGCCCGACGGCGATTTTGCGGCGCTTCTCGGAAAGGATATTCCGTATCTCAACGAGCGGGCAGGCTCCGAAATAACAATAAACAGCGCCCTTGAAGATGCCGACGGCACCGCAGCCGGACATGTTGTGAACAATTTGCTTAAAAAGCTGTTCAAAGCAATTTCCGGCGGAAATCCCGCGCAGGAGCGCATGATGATGAGCATGGCGCTCCAAATTCCGATACGCTGCTTCATTTCAATGAGCATGGGTGTTTTTACTCCCGAAATGGCAGACGGACTCTGTCTTATCCTAAACGGCAGGGGCACGCTTAAGGGACTGGCGAAAATTGTCGGCGGAATAGGCGAAGCCGTTAAGCATATCGGCGATCTCATGTCCTCTGTCTGATAAAAATGCGTTTTAACAAAGCGTATGTCGAAATAACAAACGTGTGCAACCTCGGCTGTCCGTTTTGCCACGGCACAAGGCGCGAAAAGCGATTTATGACCGTGCCCGAATTTGAAACGGCAGCCGGGCGGCTGCGCCCGTTTACCGAATATATTTATCTGCATATTATGGGTGAACCGCTCCTTCACCCGTCGCTCGAAAAAATACTCGGAATATGCGCGTCGCTCGGCTTTCGTGTGTCGCTCACCACAAACGGCACTCTGCTGCGCGAAAAGGCGGAAATTCTTGTGAACAGCCCGGCAATGTACAGAATATCCGTGTCGCTTCACTCGTTTGAGGTCAACCCCGGCGGTTCGCTGCGCGACTATATCGGCGCCGTGTGCGGGGCTGCTGCCGAGGCGCGTGAAAAAGGGGTTCTTTTTTCGATGCGATTGTGGAACACGGGCGGCGAAAATGAGAGAAACGGGGAGATAACGGAGCTGCTGTCGGAGGCTTTTCCTCCGCCGCACAGAGAAAACAGACACGGCGTGACTCTTACCGACGGTGTTTTTCTCGAATACGGCGATAGTTTTGTGTGGCCCGATGTGAACGGAGACGAGAAAAAAGTACGCTTTTGCAAGGGGCTTCGCGACCAGATAGGCGTATTGTGCGACGGCACGATAGTCCCGTGTTGTCTCGATGCGGAGGGTGATATCGCACTCGGCAATATTTTCAGCGATAATTTGACCGATATTCTCTGCTCCGACCGTGTGATGCGCCTAATAAAGGGATTTTCGGAAGGTCATGCCGAGGAAAAACTGTGCCGCGCGTGCGGCTTTGCCGAAAGCCGTTTCGGATGAATTCCGCCGTCAAATACGGTTCTTATGCTGCCGAATCCGAAAATTTCGCGGTTGATATAAAACTCACAAAAGCATTTTGCGATTTTGTGCCGATTGCGTGAAAAACGTTCTGTAATTTTTAAAACTGTAAAAAAACCGCAGGAGCAAAAGCAGAGCCTTGCCCTTACGGTTTTTTTTGTGTGTTTAACTCCGAAATCAGGTTACAGTGACTTCCACATCATGAGGTCGTCCGCAAAGTAATGCGACACGATGCCGGAGTTTTCGCAGAAGATGAGATAAGAACGCATTGTGAAGCCGAGCAGTGCAAACTGCGCGTCGTTCATCTCGATGTTGAAGCGGCGAAAAGCGTCACGCATGAACATATCAAAGCTTTTCGGTTCTCTGAGGTTGTCGAGAATAAACGCAATTACGCTGTTTATCGTGTCGATATTTTTGTCGGCAAGCGGGGCGATGTCCGCGGTGGGGGCGGAATGACACGGGATGAAAAACGTTCCGTCGAGTTTTTTGATCTTGTTCAGTGAATCGATTGCCGCGGCAATATCATAGTTGAATGTAATGCCGTATTTTTCTATCGTGTGTTCACTCACAAGCGCATCACCGAGAAAAACGACACCCTCGCGGGTTCTGTAGCCGACATGGTCAAAGGAGTGTCCCGGCAGCGGGATAACTTCAAGTCCGTCCGGCAGAATGTCCGCCCGCACCTCCTCCGCTTCGCTCGGCGCAGCCGTAAAAAAGGTGTGCAGCAGCTTTTTCGGGGCATAACCGCCGAAAAGATAGACAGCCTCCAGCGACGGCGTGTTAGTGAAATACATCTCGCTGCCCGGAGCGTATATCCTGCAGCCGGTGCGGCTTTGGCACAGTGCATTGCCTCCCGTGTGGTCGGCGTGAGAGTGCGTATTAAAAATCGCCGTCAGCGTCAGACCGAGCGAATCAACCGCCTTCAGCAGCTTTTTCGCCGCGGTTGCACTGTTGCCGCTGTCTATCGCATATGCGTTTTTGCCGTTCGGCGTGTAAATGCCGATGCGTGACGGACTGTCCAGATAATATGTTTTTTCGTTTACTTTTATTATGTCGTACATTTTTTTTTGCCTTTCATTAACTGTATATTATGAAAAATAAAAACCGAAAGAAGGTTTGCGTCTCATAAAATGCCGTTTGTTTGCAGCCGATGATTGGTTTTGTTAAAAAATGATACCTC
>OMRJ01000017.1 GCA_900313475.1 uncultured Eubacteriales bacterium
CTGACGCAAGTCAAGACGAAAAGGGCGAAAAGTGCCGAAAAGGGGCACTGACGGGCGACATGAGTTCGAATCCCGTCAGCCTAAATAAAGTATATTCTTTTTAACAGACCGACGGGCAACACGGGTTGGAATTCCGTCGGCATAACGAAAAGGAGGAGAATAATAAAAATGATTCTTTCGATAATAAACGGTTGGGACGAGGGACATTTCAAATACGTCGCGTCAAAAGGACTTAAGGGCGTTGAGTTCTGCATAAATTACTACCGCGATTCCGCGGAGGTTCTCGCACGGAAAGAAAGTATAAAGGAATACTCCGAAAAATACGGCGTAAAAGTCGTTTCTGTCGGCAGATGGGGCATGCAGCGCCTTGATGAAAACGGTGAGATTATTCCCGAAGCCCTTGCCCACGACAAAAACCTTATCGACCTCGCATCATTTGTCGGCTGCCCCGTTTACAACGTCGGAGCAAACTACAGCGAAAAGCTGTCATACTGCGACAACTGTCAGGCGGCAATTAAATATTTCCGCACACTTATAGACTATGCCGCAGATAAGAATGTAAAAATTGCCGTATACAACTGTGATTGGGCAAACTTCGTATACGAAGAAAAGGCATGGTCGATCGTGCTCGATGCGCTCCCCGAGCTGGGAATCAAATATGACATATCCCACTGTATCCGCCGCAACGGCAATTATCTGCGCGAAATGCGCGACCGGGGCGATCGTTTCTATCACTTCCACATAAAAGGCTCGCTCATGATAGACGGCAAAAGCTTTGACGACCCTCCTGCGGGACTTGACCAAACGAACTGGGGAGCAGCAATGGATCTGCTCTACTGTGCAAATTACAACGGCGCACTTTCGATAGAACCGCATTCGCGCTGCTGGAAGGGCAAAAAGGGTCAGTGGGGCGTCGACTTCACGATAAAATACATTTCGCAGTTCATCATGCCCGATGACTATGAAAGTGAAGAAGACCCGTACATGCCGTAAGAGTGCACAGCGCATAAAAGATTGAAAAATGAAAAAACCCGACCGAAATCAAAGCGGTCGGGTTTTGTTTGCGTTAAAGAAATTTATCAGCAGAAGCTGTCCCAATAGCCGAGTGCTACAAGCTTAAACAGCTTAATAAACAGATTATACTTAAAAAACAGCGCATCGACAACAGTAACAAGCTTGCGGAGCTTTGTGGAAACATCATTGGTTTCGGGAATCTCGACAGGCTCTCTCTCAACGCCCTCTTTATCAACCACAAACGGCTGCGAATAACAAATGCCGTCGTCGCCGACAAGATAGAAGCGCACAAAATACTCAACATTGTAATCGTTAAGGTTAAGCGTCATTGCGTCGGCAAGAGGAATATCGGAATCTCCGCCGCCGCGAAGTACGGCATTGCCGTCGATGACCCATGTTATCTGCTTGCAGTTTTTGCCCTCAACGGAAATCGCAGCATTCTCGTTGTCAACGGTCACTTTTGTTACAAGCGGTGTATCGTTTGAACGCCAATCAACATCGTCACACTTCTCCTCATCGTAGTCCGGCATTTCCTTCCACCCGTTAAGCTCATATCCGTTTGAATAGTGAGACACGGCAAAAAGAGTTCCGTTTTCCATGCTCGTTCTTACCGCGCCTGTGGTAAGCTCAGGCATGTAGTGGATAGTATAAGCATCATTGAATGACGTTGCATTGTGTGAATCGGAGAACGTAAAAGCCCACGGAACAACACCGTTCGGAATCGTCTTTTTAAGTATCTGATCGTACAGAATACGGTCGCAGCGCGTGTGCGCGTCGGTTGCACTGTTTACGCCCATGCCTACGGATGAACCCGCGTTGTCAATAAAGAGACGGGCAAATTTGTTGACATAATACTCATCCACAAGCTGTCCCGTATGTTTTACCGTGTCTTTTTCGGGATAAACAAATTCACCGACATGCGAAAGCATGGATATGCCGCCCGCCTGTTTTACACCTGCGGACGGGGTTTCATAATCGCCGTAAACACCGATAAGCCCCTGACCGTAATCACTGTAGTAACCCGTGAGGTGACAGTCCGCTTTCGGCGTTGCCGCATTAAGCTCAATGCCCTGCGGAATGTCAATAAGTCCGCCTGTGCGTTCTTCGCCGTTTGTGGTTTTCGCCGTGCCGCTTGCATATGCGGCATACTCCTCGTCGGTGAGCGGAACAATAGGCGCCATCTGTGTGCGCTCATACTTCACAAGACGTATTATCGGCACAAGCTGCGGCTGCTTCGTCCAGCCTCTGTTTACAGTGCCGTGATCGGTGACGGCAACAGCGTTATAACCGTAATCATAGCATTCCTGTACAACCTCTTTAATGGTTTGATATCCGTCGGATGCTATAGTGTGACAGTGAAGCTGAACCTTATAGGGCTGCCATGTGTCCCAATCGACATCGGCATAAGGATTCCTGATGATGTACCTCGGAGCATCCGATGCCGGTGCAGCTGCCGCAGTGAGCGGGATCGAAAGCACCGAAATAAGCACCGCGAGAAGAACAGACAGTGTTTTTTTCATAGTTCGCATTTTCCTCCAAGACTGTTTTGTAAATAATTTACTGATATATGTTATCATTTTTATAGAATTTTGTCAATAACAACGAGGAACAAAACACGAGCGCGGCGACCGTTTTTTTTACAGTTTCAGCAAAGCTGTACGTTTAATCAAAAACCGTATCGACGGTTACAAAATTATATTCGCCGAAAACAGCAAGCTGCAATGCATTTGCCATTTTCAAAAGAAACGGGAATGCAGTAATTTTATGCTTGCATCTGCCGGTTTGTTTGAAGCTGCGTCAACGAAAATAAACGTCAAGCCGATATACACAGCAAGAGCAAACGCAATAAGGGAAAACAAAATGATAAATGCAGTGCGAACACCTTTTCTGTCACGAAGACACACTGCCGAAACGGCGATTCCCGCAATTGCAACAATAAAGAAAACTACCGCTGCCGTTAAAGTCATAAAACCACCCGAACCTCTCATATTTATTTTATATTTTTTTATCACAGCCGAACAAAACGAAATACAAAGCAGAAATCCGATCGCATTCGCGGTCGGATTTCTGCTTTGGCTGGGGAGGCGGGATTCGAACCCACGCATACAGCAGTCAAAGTGCTGTGTCTTACCGCTTGACGACTCCCCAATTTTTAAGAATTCTCATTTGTCTAATGAAAAAGCCGCAAAATCTCTTGACCTTGCGACTTCAAATGGGGTGGGTAAACGGATTCGAACCGTTGGCCTCCAGGGCCACAACCTGGCGCTCTAACCAACTGAGCTATACCCACCGTACAAAAGGCACCGCTTCTTACGGCACTTTTGGTATTATAATTCATTTCGCGTCGCTTGTCAAGCAATTTTTTTACGTTTATTAAGATTGTCGAAAAGAGTAAAACGATCGTTTTACCAACCGAAAATCAAGGGATTAAGCACCTTCCATTTCCCGTCGTATTTGATAAGCGTAAGATCGTTATGGCTGTCGGTGCCGTTGACATCACCGTCTATCACATAATAAACACGAATCCTCATAACATCGCCGGAAAGAAGAGAAATGTCGGTTTTTTTACCCGCAAAGTCGGAATTTGTAACGGCGGAAAGCATCAGCGCCGCTTCGCCGTCACTCAAATCAAGCACCTCACACTTGCCGATCTCCACACTGTAGCCCTCACCGTAGTACCCGTCAAAACGCTTCTTTGTCATGTCGTCAAGTGCTTTGTATGCACTGCCGTAGCTTGTTACATTCCGTTCGTAGCTCGATGAGAGAAAATTGAAGTACGCTTTTTTGTTTCCGTTGTGATATTTTTCAACGCTTATTTCCCACTGATCGCGCATGGTGACAATACATTTTTTGTCGGCTTTTTCAACGTTGCCGTAATAATAACTCTTAAGATAATCCGACGCCACATTTTCGGGACGTGCCGACGAAACCGCGGAACCCGCAATAACCGTAACCGCAATTATCACGGCAAACACACCGACGATAAGGGCAATCGCTTTTATCGGAAACTTTTTCTTCGGTACTGCCGACGTTTTTTTTGCGGACGGTTCGCCTGCGTTCTGCGGGATGCCGCCGCTTCTGACGCGTGTGCCGCAATTTGAGCAAAAAACGGCGTTGTCTTCAAGAGAAGCGCCGCATTCGGGACAAAACATACACGATCCCTCCTTTTCTGAATTATACACCGCGCGGCGGCAGTTGTCAATAAAGCGGCGTACGTAAAAAAATCCGTTGCAAAACAGACAGAAACGCGATATAATAAAAAAAGCTTTGCAAAAAGCATACGCTTCCGCAAGTTTTTACGCCGCAATCGGTGCGGCGGATTTTATCGCGAAACGTTTTTTCCGTGTTGCGGAAATTCACCCGTACGATATACGGATTCTACTGCGAGGCCGAACCTCGCCACGGGGGTTACTATGAGTTTTTCAATCGAAACGATCCGCCCTTACACGGGCAGCGGTTTTAAATGCGCTCTGTTTGATTTCGACGGAACGATAAGCCTTATCCGAGAGGGATGGCAAAAGGTTATGATTCCGTATTTCTGTGAGGTCATCGAAGCACTCGGCACAGATGAAAACACGGATGAGGTCAAAGCCGAAGTCACCGAATTTGTGGACAGACTTACGGGCAAGCAGACAATTTACCAGTGTATCGCGCTCGATGAAGCCGTTGTCAAACGCGGCGGCGCACATGTCGAGCCGGGAGAATACAAAGCCGAATACCTGCGCAGACTGAATCTTAAGATTGCCGACAGAAAAAACGGACTTGCCGACGGAAGAATAAATCCCGACTCGCTGTCCGTCAGGGGCGCGAAAGCGTTTATCGAAGCGCTTCGGGCAGCAGGAATAAAGTGTTTTCTTGCGAGCGGAACGGATGAGTCCGACGTTATTTACGAAGCGTCGCTGCTCGGCGTAAAAGATCTTTTCGACGGCGGCATACACGGAGCAAGGGACGCGCTTCTCGACTGTTCGAAGGAAGCCGTCATCAAGAATATGATAGAAAGACAAAAGCTTATCCCGGAGGAACTTGTGACTTTCGGCGACGGCTTTGTGGAAATAGAGCTTACCGCAGCTCTGGGCGGTTACGCCGTTGGAGTTGCAACCGACGAAAAAACAGGCGACGGCGTTGACGCTGCAAAGAGAACGCGCCTTATAAATGCGGGAGCAGACATGATAATTCCCCACTTTGAAAAATACGGCGACGTCATAAAGGCGCTTACCGTCGGCTGACACGCGGCGCATAATCGGAGGCGAATTGTCATACTATTTATCAGACATTTTAGGAGTTGATAAACAGTATGACGAATCTGCCCGAAGAAAGAGCTGTTTTACTCGGCAAGTACATAGTGCGTCACGGCGCAACGGTGCGCGATGCGGCGCATGTGTTCGGGATATCGAAATCTACGGTGCACACCGACGTCTCAAAAAAGCTGAAAACCGCCGACAGAGAGCTGTGGCGGCAGGTGCGCGCGGTGCTTGACATCAACAAAGCGCAGCGACACATACGCGGAGGAATGGCGACAAAGGAAAAATATCTGCGCGAAAGAGAAAAAAATAACGGAGAATTAAAACATGCTCGGAAGGAAAAAGAAAAAAAAGAAAATTCCGTTTGAACGGTTTGAATCACTCACGGCAAACGGCACACCCATAGACGCAATAAATTTTGCACTTACCCGCAACAGCGACGGCACTCCGCGTCTTGAGGTGCGCACACCGGACGTCTGCGAAGCGCTTCATTTTGAACACATCGACTTTGAATTGAAAACCACCGTCAAACGCGTGACTGTGGGAGCCGACTTCAAAGAGGCAATAAACGAAAAACATTTTAAGCTGTACGTTTTTGATGTGGACGACTACAATCAATACTTTATATAAATGTTATAATTGCCTTTTTCTAAAAGTTTTATTACATTATAGTAACGTAATACCGCTTAAAATAAGCGACCGCACCCCGCCGGAATTTCGGCGGGGTGCTCTTTTTGTTTTCCGGTTTTATCTGTTAATTTCGGGGTTATCCGTAAGCCCGAGAATAAAATCGACCGAAACATTATAATACCTTGACAGCTTAATGAGTATGGCGGTGGGAATATCCCGTTGACCGAGTTCATAATTACTGTATACCTGCTGTGAACAGTTAAGGATTTTTGATACTTCACGTTGAGAAAGATCCCTGTCTTCCCTTAAATCTCTTACGTGTTTATACATTCTGATCGCCCTTTCGACCTCATGTAAATGAGTTTATAAAATTTTATTATAAAAAAACAGAAAAATCGGTATTGACATTTACTGCATTTTGCGGTAAACTACACTTAGATATTCCTTAATGTATAAAACTTTTCTTTTTGTATTGCCGAAGCAGAAAAATTTTATAAAAACAACAAAACGGAGGTAAACCGAACAAAAGCATCAAAAGAAGCTAAATAATCAGACGGTAAAGACGGTCAAAGCCGATCGGACCTCCCCTGTCCGATCCGTGTCATTCGTTCATAACGGCGGATATCGGGGCAAATGTTATCCCCGGCAGGTCGAATGAGACGAAAGCCTTTTGAAGTCTTTTGACAATATTTCCTTTCATTTTCACCAAAACACCGGAGCCGTGCGGCGACGCACGGCTTCGGTGTTTTTTTCGACACGGTAATCCGAACCGTCGTTTTTATAAAAAGAGATTTGTTAAACTGTACAAACTATGCTGACGTGTTTTGTGTAATATTATACCTCTCTACAAATGTGAAAAACTTTCAAAATAAATATTGACTAACGGTCATTTTTGAGATACAATACATCACAGAAAATGACCGACGGTCATTTTTAGGAAAATGAGGAAGTAACTAAATGAGTATTGACGATAAAAAACTTGCCAAACGTGTAAAAATGATTGATGCGGCTTACACACTTTTTCTCGAAAAAGGCGTAAACATAACGGCGATAGACGATGTTGTAAAGGCAGCGGGTGTCGCCAAGGGCACGTTTTATCTTTACTTCAAAGATAAATACGATCTTCTCGATCAGATAGTCCTCTCAAAAAGCGAAGGCGTGATAAGAAAAGCTATCGGTGAACTGCAAAAAAAACGCGAAACGGAAAAAATGAGCATCGCGGAGCAGATTATATTCTTTACCGACCGCATAATAGAATGTATGGAGACAAACAAAGAGCTTGCGGCGCTCATCCACAAAAATCTCTCGGCATGTTTTGATGTTTTTCTCTCCGACGAGCGTTCACTGCTGAAAGACGAGATAAAAACCGTGACCGATCTTTTAACGGAAACAGGTCTTACGGAACGCGAAGCGCATATACATTTATATCTGTTTACCGGCATGATAAGCTCGGCATGCTTTGACGCGATAGTTAAAGGGCGGCCGTTCACGGTAGACGAAATAAAACCGCAAATTCATTCAATGATATACAAATTAGCAAAAAGGGACGTGACAGCATGACAAAAATTATTGCACGTTGGATATCGCAGCATCCGAAAACGGTGATACTGATAGCGACGCTTCTTCTCATACCTTCGATATTCGGTTACATCAAGACGACGATAAACTACGATATTCTGACCTATTTACCCGAAAAACTCGACTCCGTTAAGGGTGAGCGAATACTTGACGAAACATTTAACGACGCCGCAATGGCTATACTGATAGTCAAGGACGGCACGCCGCTCGACGCTCAGTCGCTGAAAAACACCGTAGCAAAGATAGACGGCGTTCAACAGGTGCTGTGGGTTGATTCTCTTGCGGATATAACCATTCCCAAGGAGATGCTCCCCGACATATTAAGCTCTGTTTTCTACTCCGCAGACGGCACTTCAACGATGATGATGGTGCAGTTCAAAGAGGGCGGCTCATCAACATCGACAATGAACGCGCTACGCGAAATCAGAAAAGCAATGACGGCAAACTGCTACATGAGCGGACTGTCGGCAATAACGCTCGACACAAAAGACCTTGCGGACGCACAGGCGCCTATCTACATCGCTATAGCCGTTGCGCTTGCTCTTATAGTGCTTATGTGCACAATGAACTCCTTTGTTTTGCCGCTTGTTGTGCTTGTATCGCTCGGCTACGCGATAGTTTACAATATGGGCACGAACATAATGTTCGGCAGCATTTCATACATCACCCAGTGCATAGCCGCAATATTGCAGTTAGGCGTGACCATGGACTTCTCGGTATTTCTCATTGACCGCTTTGAGGAGGAAAAGCCGAAGCATGCAACAAAAGCGGAGGCAATGGAGAGCGCGATCCGATACACATTTGTTTCGCTGTTAGGCTCGTCGCTCACCACCGTGTTCGGCTTCCTTGCACTGTGCTTCATGCAGTTTACGCTCGGCAAGGACATAGGTCTTGTAATGGCAAAGGGCGTTTTCCTCGGACTCATCACAGTCGTAACGGTGCTCCCCGCATTTGTCCTGCAGCTTGACAAGCTCATCCACAAAACCGGTCACAAAAGCCTTGTTCCGTCTTTTTCAACGCTCAACGGCTTCTTGCTCAAGCACAAAAAGGTCGTTGCGGTCATCTTCCTGCTTGCGTTCGTTCCGGCGGTCATCTGTCAGGGTAAAATGGCAGTGTACTACGACATGACGCAATCTCTCCCGCAGGACATGAGCTCGGTAGAATCTCTTGCAAAGCTCAAAGAAGAATTTAACATGGCAACCACACACTTCGTCATTTTTGACGAAAACATGTCCTCCGAAGCCGTGAACTCCATGACGAAAGAAATCCGGCAGATAGACGGCATCAACACGGTAGTATCCCTCGATTCAATAATAGGCAGCGGCATTCCGAAGGACGTTCTTCCCGATGAAGTCAAAAAGATATGCGCAAATTCCGGCTATCAGCTGATGATGATAAATTCACAGTATTCGACGGCGACCGACGAGCTGAACGCACAGGTGGACGCACTGAAAGCCACGGTGCAGAAATATTCACCGAGCGCCTATATCACGGGCGAGGGCGTGCTCACAAAGGATCTTATCGACGTAACGAACGATGACTTTGTCCTGACCGACATCCTCTCAACCGCATCAATATTCATACTGATTGCGATATGCTTTAAATCAATTTCGATTCCCGCAATACTCGTTGCGTCCATTGAGCTTGCCATTATGCTCAACAAATCGTGTTCGTTCTTCTTCGGAAGCGTGGAACCGTTCATCGCTCCCACGATAATAGGCTGCGTTCAGCTCGGCGCAACGGTTGACTACTCGCTTCTGATGGCTACACGCTTCAAAGAGGAGCTGGGGCGCGGGCGTTCAAAAGAAGAAGCAATCAAAATCACGGCTGACGAATGCTCACGTTCGATATTCCAAAGTGCAGCGGTCTTCTTCGTTGCAACCTTCGGTGTGTACCTCACATGCGACATCTCAATTGTCAAGAGCATTTGCCTTATGCTTGCAAGAGGCTCTCTCATCAGCGCCGTTGTCATCATCTGCTGTCTGCCCTCCGTTTTGTGTCTGCTTGAAGGTCTTATCAACAAAACAAGCGTCGGTTGGCGAAAAAAGGCTGCCGACGGCGCACCGGCGGAAGAACCTGCAGCGGCAGCGCCCGCAGAGGCGGGAGCAACCTCCGAAGCCGAAGATACTGCGTCTCCGGATGCATCCGAAAACGGAACGGAAACGGAAAAGCAATGCGAAAGCTTACAAAACGCGAAGCCGTCCGCCGATTCTCCGGCGGATAATACAGAATCAAACGGAAAGGAATAACTGTTATGAACAGAAAGATAGTCAGAATCATAAGCGGCGCGCTTGCGCTCTCCCTCGCAGTCCCGTTCGCAGGATGCCGAAAGGGCGGTACGGACGGCGAAGCCACGACCTCTACCGAAGAATCCTCCACAGCGGAACAGCATGTCTATGACGGACTTGCGACAAACGTAACAAAATCGGAAACGGTATATGTCAATCTCGACGCGGCGGGCAACCGTTTGAGTACGGTTGTTTCCGACAAGCTTCACTCCGACCTTTCGCAGGTAAAGCTTATGGATAAAAGCGATCTGTCGGACATCGTAAACGTCAAGGGAACCGAGCTGCCCGTAATCAACGGAACCGATATCGAATGGAACATCGACACCAACGACCTTTTCTACAGAGGCTATTCGGACAAAGAGCTGCCCGCACAGATCGGCATAAAATACTACCTCGACGGCAGCGAAATTTCCCCCGACGAACTTAAAGGCAAAACAGGAACGCTCAAAATAGAAATAAGCATGACGAACACCCTTTACGAAGAAAAGGAAGTAAACGGCGTTATGCATAAGATCTACAACCCGATGCTTATGTTCGGCGGACTTATACTCCCCGAAGATAAATTCACAAACATCACAGCCGCAAACGGCAGATTCATAAGCGACGGTTCAAAAACCATAGTCTTCTTTGCGGGAATGCCCGGCGTGAGCGACACGCTCGGCATCGAGAGCGACAAACTCAAGGAACTCGGAATAGGCGCGCTCGCGGACGTTGACATGAGCGGCAAATATATGATAGAAGCCGAGGTCACCGACTGCTCTCTCGGAAACATGTACTTTGCCGCAATGCCCCTTTCGGGACTTGTAAAGACATTCAAGCTTTCCGATGACATTAACTCTCTCTCCGACATGCTCGAAACGCTGACGGAGCTTGCCGATTCACTCAAGCAGGTGGACACACAGAAGATCCTCAGCGCTCTTTCCGCCGACAGCAACAACCTGAACCGGCTCACGGACGTCCTCGCCGACGCTTCAAAGCTCTATGAAAACAACAAGGCGCTTATCGAAACGCTCACAAAGTATATGACCGAAGAAAACATTCAGCTTGTAAAGAACGTTACCGATGACCTTAAAAATGTCGACATGGAAACCGTATCACAGCTTGCAAATGACAAAAATCTCAAAAAGCTTCTCACGGATCTTGAAAAAACAGATTTGAAAAAATATGAGGAGCTGCTCAAAAATCCGCTGTTCAAGGCTTTCTTCAGCGACATTTCCTCCGTTGCAAGCGACGCACAGGCTCTTATGCCGTCGATAGAAAAGCTCTCGAAGACATTTAAGGGAACCGACTTCAACAAGCTTCTCTCCGATATTCAGTCGCTCATGACCGTTATGAACACACTCTCCGATAAGCTCTCGACACCCGAAAACCGGGCTGCCCTCAACAAGCTGCCCGAAACGGTCGAAGAAGTAAAGCGTATCGCCTCCGTTGCGGAACAGAATGCCGATCTTATAAATTCGCTTATGGAATTTGCGGGAAGCGACGACCTCAAAAAAGTTACGGAAATTCTCGAAAACTCGCAGACCGACAGCCTTAAAGCAGCAGTCAAAAATCTCACGGATTCCGATGTAAAAGCCGAGGATGCCGTGGCACTGTTCAAGGAAATGCTTGCTTTCGGTGCGCAAAATACGATTTTCACAGCCGCGGCGGACAACACCGACACAAGTCTGATGTTTATTTTCAAGACCGCTGCAACGGAATAAGGCTTCAATTAAAATTTACAATTAAATTCCCGTTTCCGAACACATGACGGAAAAGGGAATTTTTTTGTTTGAGTCACAAATTCCTAAGCAAAAGGTACAACTTGACATTTTTATCCGTAAATGTTCTTGATTTTCTATTGTTAGTATGGTAATATACTCTGTAATGTATACCGTTTTACCACATTATTCGAAAAATACAAAACAGAAAGAGAAAGCAAGGAGTTGACACTTTTGGGAAAATATATAATTAAGCGTGTCGCGTTGGGACTGTTGAGCATATTTATAGTCGCAACGATCACGTTCTGTCTGATGAATCTCGTTCCCGGCGGTCCGTTTGTCGCAGAAAAATCCATAAGCAAAGCAGCTCAGGAGGCACTTAACGCAAAATACGGACTTGACAAGCCTTTTCTGCAGCGCTATCTCACCTACATGAGCGACCTGCTCAAGGGCGACATGGGCTTGAGCCTCAAGCAGCGCGGACGCACGGTTTCGGACATTATTTTCTCAAAGCTCCCTGTTTCCATGCGTCTTGCAGGCGTTGCGGTCGCGGTATCGCTGCTTGTCGGCATTCCTCTCGGATGTCTGTCGGCATATAACCGCGGAAAGCTTGCCGATAATTTCATAATCGTTCTCGCGACCTGCGGAATTGCGATTCCGAGCTTTATAACAAGCGTAATTCTGCTTTACACGTTCGGCAGCAAGCTGCAGCTTCTCCCGACGATAGGACTGAACACGCTGTCATCGTACATAATGCCCGTAACGGCACTGTCTGTCTATCCTACGGCTTACATCACCCGTCTTATGCGTTCGAGCCTTCTCGACGTCATGGGACAGGACTACATAAGAACCGCGCGCGCAAAGGGCCTGGGGAACTTCAAAATCCTTTTCAAGCACGCGATAAGAAACGCAATTCTCCCGGTAATAACATATGTCGGACCGATGCTTGCAAGCCTCATGACAGGCTCGTTCGTCGTTGAAAAAATATTTACGATACCCGGATTGGGACGTGAATTTGTGTCAGCCATCACCAACCGTGACTACACAATGATAATGGGCACCACCATTCTGCTTGCCACATTCATCATCATAGCAAACGTTATCGTCGATATTCTTTATAAGATAATCGACCCCCGCATAAATCTTAAGTAAGGAGAGGGAAAGAAAGATATGAAAAAGCCTTTGTTAAGTCTGCACCTCAACCCCGACGACTTTCTTCCCGCAACTCCCGACGAAAAAGAGAGTCTTGTGGTTATGCGCAAAAGCGTCAACTTCTGGGCTGACGGCTTGCGCAGACTGAGAAAAAACAAGGTTGCAATGGTCAGCCTCGTGTTTGTTATTCTTATAATGATATTCGCATATGTGCTCCCCGCAGTATGGCCGTATTCCTATGAGCAGCAGATACAGGGAAGCGAAAATCTCTCACCGTTTGAATACGGGCAGACGGAGCTTGCGGCAAAGGAAGCCGGAGAAAGCGTGTTCCCGCACATCTGCGGCACCGACAAGCTCGGACGCGATTTCGCGGTTCGCCTCATGATGGGCACAAGAATCAGCCTTACGGTCGGACTTGTTTGCGCGGCACTTGTTCTTCTCGTGGGCGCAACCTTCGGCGCCGTAGCGGGCTTTGCCGGAGGTTGGGTCGACAACCTTATGATGCGGTTTACGGATATCCTGTATACAATTCCCGATATTCTGCTGATTATTATTCTCGCAACGGTTCTGCGCGAACGGCTCAAGCTCCTTGCGGAAAAACCCGGATTCATGTGGATGCAGACAGTGGGACCGAACCTTTTGGCTATTTTCATTGTGTTTATTCTTATTTACTGGGTAGGCATGGCGCGCATCACGCGTTCGCAGGTGCTTGTGCTTAAGGAGAGCGATTATGTCATGGCGGCAAGAGCGCTCGGCGCCAACAGCTCGCGCATCATAAAAAAGCATCTTCTCACAAACTGCATAGGCACGCTCATAGTCACCACTACACTTCAAATCCCGTCGGCAATTTTTACCGAGAGCTACTTAAGCTTTCTCGGATTGGGCGTTGCGGCTCCCATGCCGTCGCTCGGTTCGCTTGCAACCGACGCGGTAAAGGGCATGAACACCTACCCGCATCTGCTGTTTTTGCCGGCAGTAATCATAAGTATAACCATTCTTGCGTTCAACCTCCTCGGCGACGGTCTTCGCGACGCATTCGACCCGAAGCTGAAGAACTGATAAGGAGGCAAACAAAGTGAGCGAAAAACTTCTCGAAATAAAAGACGAAAGACTTTCATTCTTCACCCCGGCAGGCGAGGTTAAAGCGCTTAACGGCGTAACACTCTCAATGGATGAAGGCGAAGTGCTCGGAATTGTCGGCGAATCCGGTTCGGGTAAATCCGTCACGGCATATTCCGTTATGGGACTCACCGCCTACCCGGGCAGACTCATCGGCGGAACGATACGCTTTAACGGTCATCAAATCGACACAATGACCGAAAAGGAATTCAGAAAAATCCGCGGCAACGAGGTTTCGATTATCTTTCAAGACCCGATGACAAGCCTGAACCCCGTTTATTCGATAGGGAACCAGATAGAAGAAAGCATCCTTCTCCACACCGACAAAACAAAAGCCGAGGCAAAGGAGCGTTCGAAAGAGCTTTTGGAGCTGGTCGGCATAAACGAGCCGGAAAAACGCTTAAAACAGTATCCGCACGAGCTGTCGGGCGGCATGCGTCAGCGTGTCATGATAGCCATAGCGCTTGCGTGCGAGCCGAAGCTTCTTATCGCCGACGAGCCTACCACCGCGCTTGACGTTACGATTCAGGCTCAGATACTTGAGCTTATGCAGGAGCTTCGCAAAAAGCTCGGAATGAGCATAATAATGATAACTCACGACCTCGGCGTTGTTGCGAGCATGTGCGAAAAAATAGCGGTCATGTATGCCGGCCACATCGTGGAGTACGGCACGGCAGACGAAATTTTCTACTCTCCGAAGCATGAATACACAAAAGGACTTATAAAGTCCATTCCGAAGCTCAACGCAGAAGAAAAAGAGCGCCTTGTTCCCATTGAAGGACAGCCGGTAGACCTTCTGAATCCCCCCGCGGGCTGCCCGTTCGCACCGCGCTGCGCATCTTGCATGAAAATATGTCTGAGAGAGATGCCGCCCAAAACGGAATTGAGCGACACACACTACAGCCATTGCTGGCTGCTTCAAAAAGAAGAATTCGAAAAGGGAGGCGCCGAAGAATGAGCGACACAAAGAAGCTTGTTGAAATCAAACATCTTCAGCAGTACTTCCCCGCAGGCGGCAGAGGCAAAAACAGGCGTTTTGTTCAGGCGGTCGACGATGTCTCGTTTTTCATCAACAAAGGCGAAACACTCGGTCTTGTCGGAGAATCGGGCTGCGGAAAAACCACGGTCGGACGGACGCTTCTGCGCCTTTATGAGCCTACCGACGGCAAAATAATCTATGACGGCGAAACAATTTTCGACAAGGAAGAAAAGATAGCCGTTAACATGCTCCCCTACCGCAGAAAAATGCAGATGGTGTTTCAGGATCCCTACGCAAGTCTCGATCCGCGCATGACCATCGGCGATATCGTCGGTGAACCCATCGACATACATAATCTCGCTTCTTCAAAGCAGGAGCGACGCGGCAGAATAATTTCACTGCTTGAAAAGGTCGGACTTAACTCCGAGCACGCAAACCGCTACCCGCACGAGTTTTCGGGCGGTCAGCGTCAGAGAGTCGGCATTGCCCGCGCTCTTGCGGTCGACCCCGAGTTTATCGTATGCGACGAGCCAGTGTCTGCGCTTGACGTTTCGATTCAGGCACAGGTTGTCAACATGTTTGAGGATCTGCAAAGCGACCTCGGACTGACATATCTCTTTATAGCTCACGATTTAAGCGTTGTTAAGCACATTTCAAACCGTATAGGCGTTATGTACCTCGGCAAGCTCGTGGAACTTGCCGACAGCCGCGAGCTTATTTCACACAGCATGCATCCCTACACAAAGAGCCTTATTTCGGCGATTCCGGAGGCAGACCCCAAAGCCGCGCGCGCTTCGCACCGCATTACGCTTCAGGGCGACGTGCCGAGTCCCCTCAACCCGCCGAGCGGATGCCGTTTCCGCACGCGCTGCCCTTACGCAACGGAAAAATGCGCTCAGGAAAGCCCGTCTCTAAAGGAGGTATCCGCGGGGCACTGGGCGGCATGCCATTTGCTGTGAGAAAACGCCGCATAAAATGTATACCTAGGCTGACGGGATTTCTTCGTTTTCCCTCCGTCAGCCGAGTCGGTTCATGCTTACGGCTTAAGCCGACGTAAATTTTGAATTCCGAATTTATTGTTTCGGATTTTCAGTCAATCCCGGTATTTATTGCGTCTGTCGCAATGGATATAAATTACCGATACGGGCTTGCCCGTAAATTTTCAGAAAGGTAAGAGACGAACCATGAAAACAAAAAAGATCATCGCACTTGTCCTCACTCTGGCTCTTTCGCTTTCGATGCTCTTCGGTCTCGCGGCTTGCAAGGACGGCACCAAGGATCCCACAAACCCTGCAAACCCCAACGGCAGCAAGACGCTCGCAGATGCGATTTCAGTTCAGGTGGGCGGCAACCCCGAAACCATCGATCCCGCACTCAACTCCGCAGTTGACGGCGGCAACATGCTCATCACCCTTTATGAGACTCTTCTCATAATCGACAAGGACAACAACGTTCAGCCCGGTCAGGCAGAAAAGTATGACGTAAGCCCCGACGGCCTTACATGGACTTTTACAATGCGTGACGGCCTTAAGTGGTCCGACGGAACAGAGCTTAACGCAAAGGACTTTGAATATGCCTTTAAGCGCGTTTGTGACGTTGAAAATCTCGCAGCTCCCTATGCCGAGACTGTTTGCGGCATGATCGAGGGTTACCTTGATGCTATCGGCAACCCCGACAAGGACGGCAAACCCACCACAACTCCCGACATTAACAAGCTCAACGTTAAGGCAAGCGAAGACGGGAAAACTCTCACCATCAAGCTCGCTTATCCCTGCTCGTATTTCGACAAAATCGTTTCGTTCGCAACGCTCAGCCCCGTTCAGAAGGCTACCGTCGAAGCAAACGGCGATGCATGGGCAACAAAACCCGAAACCTATGTCTGCAACGGTCCTTACATGATCGAGTCCTGGACTCCCGGTGAGCGCATCGTGTGCAAAAAGAACCCCTACTACAAGGGCGGCTGGGATTCCTCAAAGATCGTAACAAATCACATTAACTTCCTCCTTATCGAAGAAGCTTCCGCAGCTTATGCAGCATATCAGAACGGCACAGCCCTCATGATAAAGGAAGTTCCCACAGAAGAAATCCCCTCCTTCAAGAAGGCCTCCGACGGCGGCGATTTCTATGTCGATCCCATTCTCGGCACATATTACATCAGCCTTAACCTCGGCAAGGAGATTTTCCAAAACAAGAACGTCCGCAAGGCTCTTTCTCTCGCTATCGACCGTGAGCAGGTTGCAAACGTAATCATGCAGGGTACATATTCTCCCGCTTACGACTACGTCGGCCCCGGTGTTATAGACGCAGAGGGTTACTTCGAGGAGAACTCCAAAAAGGCTAACGGCGGAAAGTCCTTCATCGGCACAGATTACGCGGCAAACCTTGAAGAAGCAAAGAAGGCTCTCGCAGAGGCGGGTTATCCCAACGGCGAAGGCTTCCCCACCATCACCTATTCAACGAACGAATCCGGCTACCATATCCCCGTTGCGGAATATCTCCAGCAGGCATATAAGCAGCTCGGCATCACGCTGAACATCGAAAAGGTTGAATGGGCATCCTTCACTCCCCAGCGTCGTGCGGGCGATTATGAAATGGCTCGTAACGGTTGGGTAATGGACTACAACGATGCTTCCAACATGCTTGAGCTGTTCGGTTCCACAAACGGCAACAACGACGGTAAATACAGCAGCGCAGCTTTCGACGCAGCTATGGAGAAATCCAAGACCGCCGACAAGAAGGCTCACTTTGAGGCTCTCCACGAGGCTGAGAAAATAGCTCTTGAAGACTATGCTTTCATTCCGCTTGCATACTACAACGACTTCTGGCTTCAGAGCGAAAAGCTTCAGGGCACATGGCACAGCCCCTACGGCTACTGGTACTTCCAGTACGGCTACGCATACGCCGACTGATAAAAACCGTAAACCGTAATTGACAAGTAAAAGACCCGCCGCACGGCTCGCCCCGTGCGGCGGGTTTCTTAACGGGAGCAAAAACCAATAAATCAACACCCTGCCCTCATTTATCATTATCATGTTTCCTGTTAAAACGCAGTTAAAAAGACGTCCTCAAATCATACGGAACCCGATTGAAAAATAGCTAATTTTGTGCGCGCAAACTTTTTTATCGTTGTAGAATTTGTCTATTGCCAAATTTTAATATGTATGGTATTATGTTGCAAGCGACAGAAATTATGTCGTATGCAACATATACAAAATCAAGGAGGCAACAGCTTTGAATGACACCGAGCATTTCGGCCCTCTTTTTAAGACAATAGGCACTGCTACAGACAGCAACATATCCCGGCAGCTTCAAAAAACGGGACTGACATCGGCACAAATGTTTATTTTGCATTTTCTCTCACACCACACGCAGGAGGAAATATATCAGAAAGATATTGAAGACGCACTCGAATTGAGTCACGCAACGGTCGCAGGCATAATATCTCGCCTCGAAAACAAGAACTTCATACGGCTCGTTCCGAGTGAGCGCGACAAGCGCTGCAAGCAGATTGTGGCAACAAGCAAAGCGAAAGAAACAGACGCCGAAACGGGGCGTGTAATAAGAGACGCCGAACAAAAGCTGCTTGCAGACTTTTCCGAAGAAGAAACCGAACAGTTAAGAAGCTATCTGAAAAGAATTCTGTTTAATCTCGGCATTGAAATGCCTAAAAAACCCGTTTTGAAGGAGGACGGACAATGATAAAAAAACTTGCGAAAAGCATACGCGAATACAAAAAAGCGACAATAGCCACACCGTTTTTAATGGTGGGCGAGGTAATCTGCGAATGCATTATCCCGCTTATAACGGCAAGGCTTATCGACACAATAAACGCCGGCAGTGAGATAGGCGACATAGTGAAATACGGCGTTTTACTTGTTTTGATGGCGTCTGTTTCTCTGTTTTTCGGCGCAATGGCAGGCAAAACCTGCGCCACGGCGTCGGCGGGCTTTGCGAAAAACCTGCGTCGGGATCTGTTTTATTCGATTCAAAACTTCTCGTTTTCAAACATTGACAAATTCAGCACATCAAGCCTTGTAACACGTCTTACCACGGACGTCATGAACGTGCAGAACGCGTTTATGATGCTGATTCGAACAGCTGTAAGAGCGCCTCTGATGCTTGTTTTCGCAACGGTGATGTCCGCCGTGCTCGGCAAGCAGCTCGCATGGGTATTTGCGGGACTTATCCCGTTTTTGGCTTTCGGACTGTTCGTCATCGCAAGAATTGCAATGCCGAAATTCAAAGCCGTTTTCAAAAAATATGATAATCTCAACGCTTCCGTACAGGAAAACATCAAGGGAATGCGCGTTGTAAAAAGCTTCGTAAGAGAAGATTATGAGGAAAAGAAGTTCGGCAAAGCCTCCGACGAATTAAAAAAGGACTTTACCTTTGTCGAGCGTGTAATAGCTATTTCAACACCGTTGATGCAGACAGCGATGTACGGCTCGATGCTTTTCATCTCTTTCTTCTGCGCAAAGATAGTTATAAGCTCCGTCGGTGCCGAGCTTGACGTCGGCACACTTTCAAGCATGATAACCTATTCGATGCAGGTGCTCATGTCACTTATGATGCTCACGATGATCCTTGTCATGCTCACAATGGCGGCGGCTTCGGCAAAACGTATCGAGGAGGTGCTCGACGAAAAAAGCGACATTGTCAATCCCGAAAACCCGATAACGCAGGTAGCAAACGGCGATGTCGATTTCGATAATGTTTCGTTTAAATACTCCGCATCGGCGGAGAGAGACTCTCTCTCGAACATCGACCTGCACATCAAAGCCGGTCAGACCGTCGGCATCATCGGCGGCACAGGCTCCGGAAAATCAAGTCTTATTCAGCTTATTTCACGTCTTTACGATGTAACGGAGGGCGCGGTAAAGGTCGGAGACATCGACGTCAGAAAATATGACATAGAAACGCTTCGTGACGCAGTGTCGGTCGTTCTGCAAAAGAACGTCCTGTTTTCGGGCACGATAAAAGAGAACCTCCGTTGGGGCGATCCCGACGCCACGGACGAGGAAATCGAGAGAATATGCCGTCTCAGCCAGGCATCCGAATTTATCGAGCGTTTTCCGGATAAATACGACACACACATCGAACAGGGCGGCTCAAATGTTTCGGGCGGTCAAAAACAGCGTCTGTGCATAGCGCGTGCGCTTCTCAAAAAACCGAAGGTTCTTATTCTTGACGACTCCACCTCAGCCGTCGACACTCACACCGACGCGCTTATCCGCAAGGCTTTTCGCGAGGAAATTCCCGACACAACAAAGATAATAATCGCTCAACGTATTTCGTCGGTTCAGGACGCAGATCTTATTGTCGTTATGGACAACGGCGCAGTTGCGGCGAAGGGTACGCATGACGAGCTTATCAATTCGTGCGAAATTTACAAGGAAGTGTATTATTCTCAAAACAAGGCGGGTGACGACGATGAATAAAACAGAAAAAGCGTCCGCAAAGGGCATGTCGCCTATGGGCGGCAAGGGACCGATGGGGCACGGCGGCGCTCCGCGCGGCAAGGCAAAGCTCGACCCGAAATCACTCGGCAGACTGGTTAAGCTGCTCATACATGACCACCCCGTGCTTGTACTGCTCATTATCGTGTGCATCGCATTAAATGCGATAATCGGCGTTATGCCCGCTGTCTACATCAAAACAATCACGTCTTATATTGTCGACGGACTTGCGCTCGCAAAACAGGCAGGCGGCGCGGCGGCGTGGGCTGAGTACTCGCCTCTCGTGGGTAAAAGCCTTTTAACGATGACCCTCCTGTTCGTTGCGGGTATAATTTGCGGCACCGCAAGGGAGCAGTTCGGCGCGGTGCTCACACAAACGTTTCTCGACGACATGAGAAAACGCATGTTCAACAAAATGGAAGAACTGCCGATAAAGTTTTTCGACACAAACACTCACGGCGACATCATGAGCCTTTACACAAACGATATCGACACGCTGCGTCAGCTTGTCTCACAGGGGCTTCCGAGCATCTTTTCGGCTGTCATAACGGTTGTTTTCCTTATAGGCATCATGATATATTACAGTGTTTCGCTTATGGCGGTTGTCGTGCTCGGAGTTATCGCAATGACGCAGGTAACAAAGAAAATAGGCGGCAACTCCGCAAAATTCTTCATGCGTCAGCAGGAGAGCGTCGGTAAAACAGAGGGTTATGTCGAAGAAATGATGAACGGTCAAAAGGTTGTAAAGGTTTTCTGCCATGAGAACGCCGTTAAGCGCGATTTCGACAAGGTGAACGAGGAGCTGTACAAAAATTCCGAAGCGGCTAACACCTTCGGCAACGTATTCGGTCCCGTAATGAACAATATCGGCAATATTCTCTATGTGCTTGTGGCATTTGTCGGCGGTCTGCTTATTACTCTCGGAGACAAAATCCCGAACATTTCAATTGAAAATACGGTAACAACAGGCTCTGTAACCGCCGTGCTGTCCGTATCTGTTGTTGCGTCATTCCTCGGAATGTGCAAACAGTTCACCGGTCAGGTCAACCAGGCATCACAGCAGATAAATGCCGTTGCAATGGCAATGGCGGGCGCGCAGCGTGTGTTTGACCTCATCGACGAAACACAGGAAACCGACGACGGCTATGTTACGCTTGTCAACTGCCGCACGGACGAAAACGGCAGCATTACCGAATGCGCCGAGCACACGGGCATGTGGGCGTGGAAACATCCCCACTCCGCAGACAATTCCGTGTCGTACACTCCGCTTAAAGGCGATGTTGTATTTGACGATGTCGACTTTGAATATGAGGAGGGCAAGCCTGTTCTTCACAATATAACGCTCTACGCAAAGCCCGGTCAGAAGGTCGCGTTCGTCGGCGCCACGGGCGCGGGCAAAACGACGATAACGAATCTTATCAACCGTTTTTATGACATTGCAGACGGCAAAATAAGATATGACGGAATCAACATCAACAAAATCAAAAAGGACGATCTGCGTCACTCGCTCGGCATTGTTTTGCAGGACACAAACCTTTTCACCGGCACGGTTATGGACAACATCCGCTACGGCAAGCTTGACGCAACGGACGACGAGTGCATAAAAGCGGCAAAGCTTGCCAATGCGCATGATTTTATAACACGCCTGCCCGACGGCTACAACACAATGCTCACGTCAAACGGCTCAAATCTCTCGCAGGGACAGCGACAGCTTATCTCTATCGCGCGCGCCGCGGTTGCCGATCCGCCCGTCATGATTCTCGATGAAGCAACGTCCTCAATCGACACCCGCACGGAGCTTCTCGTTCAACGAGGGATGGATGCTCTTATGAAGGGCAGAACAGTTTTCGTCATAGCGCATCGCCTCTCCACCGTCAGAAATTCCGACGCCATCATGGTGCTTGACCACGGTCGAATTATCGAACGCGGCAGTCACGACGAGCTTATTGCAAAGCACGGCACGTATTATAAGCTCTACACGGGCGCTTTTGAGCTTGAATAATTTTTAAGAGGATAAATTTATGAACAAAGAAAAAATAAAAACGGGGACAAGTACAAAAGGACGGCTGCTCATGCTTGCAACCGCCCTTCTCTGGGGACTCGCGGGAGTTTGCGTTAAAAGTATCTCGTGGAACTCAATGTCTATAATGTCCGCGCGGTGCTTTATCGCGGTAATAATGATACTGATTACACGCAGAAGCTTTAAGCTCAGGATAAACAAAAAAACAGCCTTCGGCGCTGTTATGATGTGTCTTACGGGCATTTTATACATGATGTCGATAAAGCTTACCACTGCGGCAACAGCCATCGTTTTGCAGTACATCGCGCCGATTCTTGTATATCTGTACACGGTGATATTCCGTCACGAAAAGCTGCGCGCGTGCGAAGCGGCGATAGTGCTTGCCGTTTTCGGCGGCTGCGTGCTGTCGTTTGCGGACGGACTTGACCCGACAAAAATGCTCGGTAACGCTTTGGGGCTTCTTTCCGGAGTGACATTTGCCGCACAAATAATAATTCTGAACGATGACGATACAAATTCGGAGGACGGCGTCTTTTTAAGCAATATCATCGGCATTTTTGCGGGCTTGCCGTTCATGTTCTTTGACAAGGGACTGAACTTCGAGCCGAAAACGATTATGTGGCTGTTGATTTTGGGAATCTTTCAATACGGTCTTGCAAACATCTGCTACGCAAAAGGCTGTCAGCATGTTGATAAAATCGAGGGTGCGCTTATTCTCACCGTTGAGCCGATATTCAACCCGATTCCGGTATGGATAGTAACGGGCGAAAAGCCGGGACCGCTTGCAATGGCGGGCTTTGTGATAGTGGTAATCGGTGTCGGCATGTACGGCGCACTGCCGCTTATACGTAAAAAGCTGCACGCACGGACACCGGCATAATGTATCAAAGCAACCGAAAAAATGTCATGCAATCTTCTTTTTAGGTTGCTTCCATACAGCTTAGGCTGACTGGACTTGAACCCGACAGCAGACAATTTTTGAGCAATTTTCGTTTTTTGAGGTGCAGGCTTGCCGGCGCAAGTCAAGACGAAAAGGGCGAAAAGTGCC
>OMRJ01000011.1 GCA_900313475.1 uncultured Eubacteriales bacterium
CTTGACGTATTTGCAAGGGTTTTAACGCGGCATGAGCTAAATCCGACCGGTCAAAACCGACACGGGTTCAAGTCCCGTCAGCCTAATAAAAAACAAAGCCGCCCCTGTCCTGTCGGGGCAGCTTCGAAAACATATTGCTTTTTACTGTGCGTCGGCGGGAGTGTAGGCAAGCACGAAGGTGTCGCCCTCCGCGACGGGAGTGGAGCTTGCGCCCGTCTGGAGCATGTTGCCGTCCTTGTCGAGAATCGCCCAGTATGCCTTGTCCTCGGTGTAATCTGCACGGATGCCGTTAACGGTCTTGATATAAAGTCCGTATTCGGTTTCGTCACCCGTAACAAGAGCCTTTTCAAGGAGAGCGTCGGCAAGGTTTGTTTTCTTTGTCTCAATCTTGAACTCCGTGGCTTTGCCGTCCTTGTCCTTAACAATAACGGTAACGTTGACCGCTTTTTCCTGTTCCGCTGCGGATTCCGCATCGGTTGCGGGAGCGGCATCGGCAACAGTAGTCGCTTCTGTCGAAGTGCCGGTTTCCGAGGGGTTTGCGGCGTCGGTGGGTTCATCGGTCTTGCCGCATGAAGCAAAGCAGAGAACAGCCGCAAGGAGGGCGGCAATAAGTGCGATAAGCTTTGAATTTTTCATTGTGTGTGTGTTTCCTTTCCGTCCGTATTGAACATTCGACATTATATACTGTTTTTATAATTTTGTCAAGTGTATTACAAAAGACTGCATTAAGCAATATTGTTACTGTTTTTTACATAAATATCCTGCTGTGTTCTCATCGGAAAACGGCTTGTTGTTTTTCGGAAAATATGATAAGATACATCTGATTACGGAAAAGCGGAGGATGAGATGAATTTTTTACGGCATATTTTCATTATTGTTAAGGCGGCTGTGCTGTGCCTTGTAATGGGCATCGGTTCGGTGAGCGGCTTCACTGCGGCGGAGCTGAAATACGAAACGGCATACGGCAATCCGCTCAAGGGCTTTGTACCGTTTTATTCGGAGGAGGGTGCCGTTGACACAGCGGCGCACTCGATGGAATTTTTCTACATTCCGCTCTCCGAGCTTATCTCCGACAGCGGCGAATACACCGTGCGCGAGGGACTTGAGCCGTATCTCACAAGGATTGCGTCGCGCTCTCATCAGGCGATATTCCGTGTTTATCTCGACTACCCCGCGTCGGCTCTCGGCGAAAAAGCCGTCCCGCAATACATATGGGACATGGGCGTCAAAAAGATACCGTACACCGATTTCGGCGGCGGTATAAGTCCCGATTACACCGATGACAGACTGATTTGCGAGCTTGTCAAATTCACAGGCGTGCTCGGCAGAGAATATGACGGCGACCCGCGTATTGCGTACATCACCGCCGGACTTATCGGTCACTGGGGTGAATGGCACTGCTTTGCGTGCCCGGAGGCAATGCCGTCGGATGAGCAGCAGCGCCGCATAGTGAACGCTTTCAATGAAAGCTTTTCAAAAACGGAGATACTCATGCGCTACCCCGGCACACCCGGAACGGAAAACGGCAAAACGGGCTATCACGACGATTCGTTTACATTTGAAACGCTCGGCGGCAAAAAGCAGAGCTGGTTTTATTACAACCGCCTGAAAAAAGCGAAGCAGACGGGCATCTGGCGGACGCACCCGATAGGCGGAGAGTTCCGCCCCGAGGGACAGCAGGATTTTTTGAACGGCAAACCGACCGAAGGTTATCGAGACTATGACAAATGCCTGAAAAAAACGCACTGCTCATGGCTTATGATGAACAAAGCTTTTGCCGACGGTTTAAGCGAGACGGCGGTCAAAAACGCGAATGCCGCCTCCGCGAAGCTCGGCTATGACTTCACGGTGACAAAGGCATCCGTCCGCAAAAAGGCGGGAAAGACGGTCGTTTACGCGGCAGTCAAAAACGTCGGTGTCGCGCCGCTGTACGCCGACGCAGAGATAGTTTTCTCATCAAACGGCGCGGAGGCGAAAGCCGGAGGCGAGCCGCTGAACACTCTTATGCCGGGTGAAACGTTCATATACCGTGCGGAGCTTGAAATGCAGAGCGGCGATAATCTTACGGTACGAATTGAATCAAAAGACACGCCGTCACCCATACGGTTCTCAAATGCGAACGTAAACACCGACAGTTCACTCACAATAGGCTCAATGAAATAAATTTACCGCATATTTACAAAACACTGCATACTCAAAATGCCCGACAGCCGCAAAAAGCCGTCGGGCATTATTTTATTCGTGAGCGTCGCACAGCCACAGGTTTACCGTGCAGTCGGCTCCTTTTTTGTTGCTGAACACGGCATAGACCGTAACGGTCTTACCGGCAAGGGAGCCGTCGACCGGGAAGAAAAACGTGTTGTTTTTGTCACTGTCGACGACACGGTGCTCCCAAACGTTGCCCTTGTAATCGGGCGCACGGTGCGGAAATCCGCGCAAAACCCCGTCCGCTTCAAGGCAGCAGTAAACACCCTCCGTGCCGTGCTCTCCCTCAATCGCGGCGGCAATTTTTGAGCCGTTTTTTACGTCGGGCGGCACGGTGATTTCCGCCGACTTAACGCACACCGTCTTTTTCAATCCGTAGCTTGCCTGCATATTGTTGCCGCGTGCGGTATGCGGAGTGACATCGACTCCGTCCTTGAGCACGCGGAAGGCATATATCCTGTCGGGCGGCTGTGAAATGCGCAGATAACGTGCGCTGCCTGCAATGTCATATGACAGACAGAGCTTTCTGCCGTGCAGCTTATAGATATCGTGAACCGTAAAACGGACGACGCGTAACGTAAAATCCCCGTCTTCGACTTCGACACGAACCGCTTCGGAACGCTTCCAGTTTTCAAAATCGGACGAAGCTTCGGCAAACGGAGGAATAAGCTGCGGCAGCACCTCACGGGTGGGTTTGTCGCACGCAAAGCAGCATATCTCCACACGGTCGAACGTTACGTTTTCGCCGAGATCCACGCGCAGACAGCCGTCCCCGACACGCATGGATTTGTCGCAGTAGGTTCGGGACTGCGCGTCAAAAAACGTGTCCTGCCGTCCGTCGAACATGCTCGCATTTTCGCACCCTCGAAGCGCATATGTCTCCTGCGAGAAAAACTCATCGCGGCACGCCTGCATTTCCGCAATTTCGGTTTTTCCGGCGCGCTTTAACGAACGCGCTTCGAGCGAATCGTTGTCGGCAGCGAAAACCGAAGCCTCATAGAGTGCCTCACCGCGGCTCTCGGTGAACGGAACGGTCGAGAGCGTACCGAGGAAAACGGGCGCTCTTTCGCATTCGGCGCAGTCTCCCGCGCCGGCAAAGAGACTTCTCTCCGTACCCTTCAGCAGCTCGACTCTTTGTTTTTTTGCGGTCAAAAAGCGTACCTCCGTCGGAGTTCCGTCGGCACTTTCTTTTATCACCTCATATCTGCATCCGACAAGCATAGGCTCTGCCCGCTCGGGAACGCTCATTTCGATAAGCGCCGCCCTGAACGGCATCAACCCGATCTCAACGCTTTCGCCGTAGGCAAAATCCCCTAAAAATTCTTCATAAGGATGATGCACGCACACGCGAACCGTGCCGCACGGCGCAAGTCCCGATTCACCGTCGAGACGCACGGTTATTTTCTTTGTCTGCCATGTGTTGTTTCCGGTCGTGATAAACCTCTTTTCCCCGTCGCCCCTTGAGCAGGCGCAGCAGCCGTATTTTTCGGGCAACAGCATTCCGTTTACGAGGATCGGAGCGTTTCGGCGGTGGAGGTTATACACGCGGGCAAGACGGGGCAGCTCACCGTCACGCATCAGCCACGGATTTCCGTAAATTTCGGGCGCGAGAATAAGGCAGCGCCCGAACGCCTGATAGATAAGCTCGTCTTCAAAATAATCTATCTCCGACGAAATACACACTCCGTGATCCTCCGCAAGACGCTTCAGTCCGTCCGTGTGACCGCGAGTGAACATATATGCGCGGTTATGCATGGCTGTGCATTCGTTGTTTATCAGAACATCGGTGTATGTTTCGCCGCCGTTCCACAAAAAAGTGGTTATGTATTTTTCGGATTCATAAAAATTCAGCCTGTGATTCAGCACGACAAGGTCGGGGGAATATTTTCGGCAGTCGGCAAGCATTTCACCGAACAGCTCTGCCTTTTCGGGGCGAAGCGTTCCGCATACGCCGTCAAGCTTGAACAGCGCAAAGCGGTAATCGCGGCAGAGATGCACAAAAAAATCATACCGCGCCTTCTCCGTCTCCTCCGTGTCGCCGTAGCCGTCGGGCGAACCCCAAAGCCCCATGCGGATGCCGAGCTTCAACGCGGCTTCAACGATTTTCGCGTAGCCGTTCGGATACTGCCCGCGAAACTTTTCGCTTTTTATATCGCCGTATGTTCCCGACGCGCCGTCGAAATTGCCCGCGTCCCATGCGTATATCCTCAGCTGCATGCCGAAAACACCGTGCATATACTTAAAAAAAGCCAGATTCGTAAGCGTTTGCTTCTCGGTCGATCCTTCGTTCGTGTTGTTTATCCATGAAAAGTACTGAGGAATGCTCGGTGTTTTTTCGTCGGCGCCCGCATATTTTTTGTATTTTCTCATTTTCGTCTCCCTTGCTTTTTTGCGGCGGAGGAGCTGAACGTCATCCGCCGGTCCGTTTTTATCTTCCGTTGTTTTTCGCCGCGGCTTTCTCTATAACGCGCGCAGGCAGATCTTTACAGAAATCACCGCGTTTAATGTGATTCTGCTCGTGAATAAAGCTTTTTTGAAGCTGTTCATCCGACAGTGCCTCGTTCAGATAAATGTTATAATCGCCCTGCTCATCGGGAACGGTGAACGCTCTTACCGAAAGCGGCATGGCAATAAGCCTCACAATGACATCATTCACCCGTAAACACCTCCGTCAGTCGCCGATAAAGGCATCAACAATCTTTATTATCCTGTCAAGATCCTCGGAGCTTGCCTTTCCCGACAGGTCAAACAGCAGCTTTCGCTTTCTGAAAAGCTCCTCCTGCTTATCTTCGGCGCTTTCTTCATCGAGAAAATATGACGCAGGGACGCCGAAATGCTCGGCAAGCTTGTTCAGGGTGGACACAGACAGCTGTTTTGTTCTGCCCTTTTTCAACTCGGTGAACACGGAGGCGCCCACGCCGATATGCGCGGCAAGCGCGGACATGTTTTCGCCGCTTTCGTCACACAATTCTTTGATTTTTTCGTAAGTTTCCATTTTTACACCTCGTCAACGACAAATTTCGATTGACAAATACAGAATTCTGTACTATCATATCTTTGAAATTGATACAGTAAACTGTATTTTTCACCCTTTTCACCTGAATTATATTACAAAATTCAGTAAAAGTCAAATTCAATATATCTTTTTGAAAAAATTTTTTGAAAAACGGCCGTTTGAGGGAGAAATATTTTACGGAATATTGTATCATTGACCCGATGCGCCGGCGGAGCGTTGTTTCTGCACAGGCTCCGTCGGAGCGCATCATGGATGAGAGAGAAAAAAACAAGGGCTGAAAAAAATAATAACACATGGGGTGTACCGAAAAACGGACTCTGCTCCTTTTGCGGCAAAAAAGCCCCCGGAAAGGATACAAAAAAATGAACAAAACAATTGAGTGCATAATTAAATGCCCTTTTTATCAGTCCGAAAAAGAAAAGTACATAACATGTGAGGGATTCATAAAAAACACTTGTATGGTGACACAGTTCCCGGATGCCAAACACAAACGCGAACACATAAAGAATAATTGCAGCCTTGAAAACGGCGGCAGATGCCCCATGGCGCAGAATCTGTTTGCAAAATACGGCATGCTTGACCTGCTGCGGGATATCGGATAAGCTTCGGAGGAAAACAGGCCGTACACAAAAAACTGTACAAAAAAGAAATGCCGAAGAACGGATATTTTTAATCTTTTACCGTGTATTTCTCTTGTAATTTTGCCGCGCCGCTTATATAATATAGTAAAGAAACAAAAAATTAAGATATTTATATAATCGGTGCATAAAAATGAAAAAATCTTCCGGACTTGATTTTACGCACAAGCCGCAAAAGCGGAGCAGCGGTGCGCTTGTGGCTGCGATTGCGGTCGGTGTGCTCATTATCGGAGCCGTTTCCTTTATAATTCTTCTTGCCGTCAATGATTTTGATACGGCAAAATTTCTCGGAATGCGCATCTCGGACGAGACGGCAGCACAAAATCCGACGCAGACGGACGAATCCGAAATAAGTGAAACCGCGCCCGAATTTTCGGATACCGATGCGGTAAACTTCCTGTTTGTGTGTCACAATTCATCGGAGCTGTCATTTTGTTCCGTTCTGTCGGCATCTGTCAAAGAAAACAGTCTGAAAATAAAGGCGATAGCTCCCGACATGACCGCACAGATAAACGGCGAAAAAACAACGGTCGCAGAAGCCTTTCGGCGAAGGGGAATTTCCGGGGTGAAGGAAATTCTGGCATCGCGCGGAATTGAAACTGCGAAATATGTCTCCGTCACGGAAACAAATTTCAAGCTTACCGTGGGCACGCTCGGCGCGACCGAGATAGACCTGCCGCGTGACATCGCGTTCACGGACGGCGGAGTAAAATACACTTTTTCCGCCGGAAAAAACACCTTTACCGCCGATTTGCTGTTAAAGCTCATTAAATACGGCGACACGGGCGACGGGCTGACGTCGCTTCAGGCACTTGCCGAGGCAGCGGTGGTGCGTAAAAACCTTACACAGGCAAACTTCGGCAAAGGCGCCGATTTCTTTTCAACGCTTATAAACCGGGTGGACACCGACATCACCGCATTTGACTATTCGGCTTCTTCCGCGGCAATCGAAGCGTTTATACTTGCCTCGCCTTCAACGGCTGCGATAGGCTGAAACGGAGAGGACGAATGAAACTTAAAATTACGGCAGCGACATTGCTTCTTGCATTTGCCGCCGCACTGTGCGCATGCTCCGTGACACCGCTCGACGGCGTTCCCGCGGACAGAATAAATCCGATATCGGACGCCGCTTTCATAGAACCGCAGTTTGTGAACCACGCAGTCACACGGCTGCTATACGAGCAGCTTTCTCCGGTCGAACAGCTTTTTTACCGTCATTTTTACAACTGCGTCTTTTCGCATCCCGAATATATTGCGGTTCCGTCGGGGATTGACGGCGAGACGGTCAAACGCGTGTTTGTCGCGCTGAAATATGACAACCCGCATCTTCTGTGCCTGAAAAACTCATACAGGCTTATGACCTTCGGAGATAAGGACTTTGTGCGTCCCGACTATGCTTTTTCGGCGAAAACGTGCGGTGAGAAAACACACGAGCTTGATGTGCGGGCGTCCGCGCTCACGGGTAACGCAAAGCAGTTCAGCGGCGATTTCGGCAAGGAGGTCTACCTGCACGACGAGCTTATAAAGGGCTGCACGTACGACGGGACAAAGACGATGTCGACCGCATACGATGCCCTCATTGCGGGACGGAGCGCCTGCGGCGGTTATGCAATGGGAATGAAGCTTCTCTTAGACAAGGCGGGCATAAAAAGCGCCGCCGTTTCTGGCAGCGCCGGAACGGACGGAGAGAAAGCACCGCATATGTGGCTGTGCGTTAATGCCGACGGCGAATGGTATCACCTCGACCCGACGTGGGACGACCCAGTAGGTGCGGAGATGCATACACCGCTCCACGGCTGGTTTAATGTAACAAGCGAAGCGATAAACGCCACACACAGCGACTACACGCTCCCGAAAAACGTCAGATGCAACTCCGTTCAGGGTGAGTATTACAACAAAAAAGGGCTGTTCTGTGACGGCAACAACGACGCAGCCGTTATAGAAAAATCGCTGAAGAACGCGTTTGCGGACGGCAATTTCGCCGAGATAAAATACCGTGACGGTGATGAAATGAAGCTTGCCGCGGCAGAGCTTTTTGAGGACGGCGGCATTGATTCATACCTTGAAAGCGTCGGATATCCGGAGGAAACACGGGTATCATACACAGAAAACACGACCATGTCGGTTTTGTATATTTATGTTCATAACAGGGAGGAATAACGAATGGCGGTTTTAGTTACCGGCGGCGCCGGTTTCATAGGCTCACACACCTGCGTTGAGCTGCTCAATGCCGGACGTGAAATAGCGGTCATTGATAATTTTGTCAACTCATCACCGAAAGCATGCGACAGAGTGCGAAAAATAACGGGAAAAGACTTTCCGCTTGAAGAATGCAGCATCTGTGACGAAAAGGCACTTGATTCGGTGTTCACAAAGTATCCGATCGAAGCAGTCATTCACTTTGCGGGACTTAAAGCAGTCGGAGAATCATGCGTAAAGCCGCTTGAATATTACGACAACAACATCGGCGGCACACTGTCGCTTCTCAAGGCAATGCGCGCACACGGAGTAAAAACAATAGTTTTCAGCTCGTCCGCAACCGTTTACGGCGACAAAAATCAGGTTCCGTTCAATGAGAAAATGGAGACAGGCAAAACTACGAACCCCTACGGCACGACGAAGCTTTTCATCGAACAGATACTGGAGGACGTAAGCAAAGCCGACAGGGAATGGAGCGTAAGTCTTCTGCGCTATTTTAACCCCATCGGCGCCCATGAAAGCGGACTTATCGGTGAAGCGCCGAACGGAATTCCCAATAACCTTATGCCTTACATTTCGCAGGTAGCCGTCGGAAAGCTCAAAGAAGTCGGCGTTTTCGGCGACGACTACCCCACACCCGACGGCACGGGAGTGAGAGACTATATTCACGTGGTGGATCTGGCAAAGGGACATCTGGCGGCACTCGACCGCGCCCTTAAGGTCAAGGGCACGGAGATTTATAACCTCGGCACGGGTAAGGGCGTGAGCGTTTTGGAGCTTATTCACGCCTTTGAAGAAGCCACGGGCGTAAAAATCCCCTACAGAATCAAGGCACGCAGAGCGGGCGATATCGCAGCCTCCTATGCCGATGTCTCAAAAGCCGAAAAGGTGCTCGGCTGGAAAGCCGAAAAAAATATAGTTGACGCATGCCGCGACTCCTGGAATTGGCAAACACATAATCCCAACGGCTACAACGATTGACACGGAGATGAATAACAATTGATAAATCTGCTTTCGCACATTTTTTTGAAACGGGCGGAAACGGACAGTGAAAAACGCCGGGGGTACGGTCTTATTTGTTCCGCACTCGGCGTTTTTCTGAATATAGTCCTTTTTGCCGTTAAATTTGCCGTCGGCAAGATAAGCGGATCGCTGTCGGTAACGGCGGACGCATTCAACAATCTGTCGGATTCCGGCTCCTCGGTGATATCAATACTCGGATTCAAGCTTGCCGCAAAAAAGCCCGACCCCGGGCACCCGTTCGGTCACGGCAGAATGGAATATGTTTCGGGTCTTGTCA
>OMRJ01000099.1 GCA_900313475.1 uncultured Eubacteriales bacterium
AGCTGCCCGCCGAAAAGAACATGTCCTTACCGTAAGGCTCGGAGGTTTCTCCGCACGAGTTGTGCAAAAAACGGTATTCGTGAGAATTGTATCGCAAAGTAATATCAGCGGGGTAGATGTTAACATCAAGTGCTGAAACGGAGATTTTTCCGTCTTGGACGAGTGTGTAATCATTAAAAGCAAATGTGCCCGCCCTGCCGACAGCGAGCTTGTGACTGCCGGAATAAACGGAAATGGTTGAACCGAGTGTCTCGCCTATGTTCCCGCCGGAGCTTACGTTGTTGAACGTAACTTTGTTGACTGCGCCGAATGCTCCGACCTGAACAGCCTGAAACACAAACACCACACATAGGATAACGGAAAGAGCTTTTGACAGTTTTCTTTTCATTATTGTATTCTCCTTTTTTTTATTTTAACGTATTCTTGCCTTTTTTGCAATACACGTTTTTCAATGCTGCTTACGGATAAGCATATGACACAACCGTTTCGGAGCCTGCGGTAAACGTCACCTTAAGGCGATACGTTGCAAACGCGTTTATCAGGCGCGTTTCTTCCATTGACAAAGAGTATCCCGAACCTGTGTCTGTGTATGTTTCAATCGTTTTGTAAACATCGCTTTTGAGCTTTTGAAGCTCCATTGTAATTTTCAACGATGCAGAAACCTGCGACCGTAACGATGCCTTCATCGTCGCGTTAAGCCCTGAAATAGTCAGAGAACAGCTTTTAGAGGCGATAACCGCATATCTCGGTGTATAGTTTTCGACAGTTTCCTTTGATGTTTCCTGCGCGCCGACCGTTACACAGCCGATAAAGCACATAATAAGAGCCATGACGATGCAGATAACTGCTTTTGTTGTTTTCATGTTAAACAACACCTTTCATTAATGTTTTGAGAGAACCCCTCTGTATATACATGTCAAAATCGCGGACTTTTTACAGAAAAATCTGAACAAAAAAAAGTAATTCTGCACATTGCACAATTTTCAGTCCCGGTTTTTATGCACTGTTACTTTGCGGAGAGAGCTATTTTCATCAAAGAATCCAAATCAATATTTCCGAAAACAGAGTAAAGATTCTTATCATACTCCCATATTATGTTAAAAAAAGATTCTTCGCCGCCTGCAATTATATATTCCGTGCCGTTAATTTCTTTTCTTTCAAGCCGGCCGTGTTCATTATCAACATCTATTGACTCATAAACGGAATCCTTGCTGATAATAATAACTTTATCATCTCTGCGGTATTCATACAAAACACTGTACGCTGTTTTGTCTTCTTTTGCCAAATCAAAGCCGTCCGGAACGCCGTCAAAGGTAAGCCCGCCGACTTTTCTCAGACCTTTTTGCTTATCAAAAAAGATAGAGTAATGATCCGAAAATGAGATTATTTCGGTTTTTCGAAGCGTGTAAGCCGTCGCCATTATTGCCAGCAGCAGAATGAAAATTGCGGCGATAAGGAGAACGGTAATTTTTTTGTGTGATATCGCTTTTTTTGAATCTGCCGCACCCACAATGCCGTTAACGGAATTGCGGTATTCGTCCGCCGTCAAAGCATAACGTTTGGCGCTGTCCATTCGCAGGAGCATATCGGCGCACTCGGAGATGATTTCCGTGTCCGCATTTTCATACCCTTTTTCTGTTTCGCTGTCTAAAATCCGATTCAGTCTTTTTTCGAGTTTAATTAAATTTGACATATTATCGCCTCCTATTTATATATGTCGATTTTCACGCTTTTTTACATGACGGAACGAAAAATCTTAAATGAAATAACAAGAAACAGGAAATATGTGTCTTTATAAAGTGTTTTTGCCTTCTTTTTCAGTCTGCTTTTTCGCGTATATGCGGCACTTTCCGATATGCCGTTTTCTTCGGCAAATACTCTGACGTCCTTCTTTTTCAAAAACAGCTCGATGAACGCCTCCTTTTCTTCGGGTGTGAGCAGCGCCAAAATGCGCTTCTGCACCTCGCTGAACATATCGCAGTCTTCGGGAAGCGTTCCGCCTGAGGGACAATAGGGATATTCATCCGCTTCGTCGATGCTGACAAAAAATTTTTCGGTTTCCTGTTTTCTGAAGTATTCTTTTATTTTGTTGGCGCAGACGCAGATAAGCCATGCGCAGATGTTGCCGTCGTTAAGCTTTTCCTGCTTCTCGATAAATGTAATAAAAGTCTCCTGCGTTATTTCGAGTGCAATATCTTTGTCTCGTGTCTTTGCAAATGCAAACTTGTAGACATCTGTATAATAACGCTCCGCAATCATTTTGATTCTCTTTTTTGAAATTGACATACATATTCTCCCATATCACGAACGCATCCGCTTTATTCCGATGTTTTCGGGTATATTTTACAATGTTCATTCTTTTTTGTCCATTGACAGAACAAACAATAATTGTGTTTTTTGTTTGTTGAACTGCCCGACAGCACCCAAGCCGTTTTTTTTGCAAAAAAAAGACACAGCCGAAAAAGCCGTGTCCGATCGTTTCATTTTTTTTGTTATTTGAAAATATAAGCGAACCACTCTCTAATAGCCTTGAAAAGCGCCTTGAACCAGTCAAACGGTGAAAAAACTGTTTCGACCTTCACCTTTGCGCCGCATTTATCGCATTTGCCGTCGGAGTTTTTGTCAACATGGTCGAGCACCGAAACGGTTTTTGTCTCATATCCGTTGCAGCGAGAACAGACGCGCTGCATAAGACCTTCTTCGGTGCAGCTGGCTTCTTTCACCGTCTCCCACTGACCGTAGCTGTGACCGAGGGGATCGGTGTAGTTGTCGTAATAAAAGCTGCCGCACTTGCCGCAGGTGTGAAGCGTGTAACCGCGCGTCGCACAACCGGGCGCAACGACCGTAACGGTGTATTCATGAGTACATTCGGCTGTGTCATCCGCGAAAGCGAACACAGCAAAAGGACACATGAGAAGACATGCGCATAGAATAACCGACAGTATTTTTTTCATACAAAACGCCTCCGTTTTCGGATTATTTACGTCGCTTTCCCAAAGGAATGACCGTATTATCAGTTTCATGATATCACACGGCGGAAAAATAGTCAAGCCGAATTATACGCTTTCAACGAATCTGTCAAACGCGGCACGCCCCTTGTCGGTACGCTTATACACACCTGCGTGCTCCAGCACGGTTTCAAACACTCTGCCTACCTCGCGTTTCACTGTGTCGGAAACGTTTTCGGCATTGATTCCGTCGCCGTATTCCGCTCTGATGCCGTTCGCCCAATCTGCATGCTTTTCGGTAAGCTCGTCATCGAAGGCGGAGCCGTCGAGCAGCTTTGCCTCAACCGCTTTCAGCTCCTTGTCGAGACGCGCGGGCAGCACTGCAAGTCCCATTACCTCTATAAGTCCGATGTTTTCTTTCTTTATATGGTGAAGCTCCGCGTGCGGGTGAAACACGCCGAGAGGATGCTCGTCCGTTGTAATGTTGTTGCGAAGCACGAGGTCAAGCTCAAACTTTTCGCCTCTGCGACGGGCAATGGGCGTCACGGTATTGTGCTTTACGCCGTCCGTCTCCGCAAAAATGAAAGCGGAAGCATCCGAATAGCCGCGCCACGCGGTGAGTATCTTATCGGCAAGCTCAACGAGAGCATCGGGTTCAACCGATGTAAGACGTATCGTGGACATCGGCCATGCGACGATGCCCGCATCGACATTGTCAAAACCGGCAAAATGCAGTTTTTTCTCAATGGGAGCGCGTTCCATAGGGAACTCATAGTGACCGCCCTGGAAATGCTCGTGGCTCAAAATCGAGCCGCCGACAATGGGCAGATCGGCATTTGAACCTACAAAGTAGTGCGGAAACGCGCCCACAAAGCTCAAAAGCTTTGCAAAAGCAGCGCGGTCTATCTTCATCGGTGTGTGCCGTGAATTAAATACGATGCAGTGCTCATTATAATAGACGTACGGGGAATACTGCATGAACCAGCTTTCGCCGCAGACAGAGATCGGCATCACCCGGTGGTTCTGGCGCGCGGGAAAATCGAGACGTCCCGCGTAACCCTCGCTCTCGCGGCAAAGCAGACACTTCGGATAGCCTGTCTGAGGCATTTTTTTTGCCGCCGCAATCTCTTTGGGATCCTTTTCGGGCTTCGACAGATTTACGGTTATGTCGAGATCGCCGTATTTGCCGTTGTATTTCCATTTAAGTATCTTCGCAATGCGGTCGGTGCGAATGTAGTTCGTGTCCCTGCTGAAAGAATAATACCAGTCGGTCGCTTTTTTTACGTCCTCCGACTTGAGCGCAAAAAAGTGCTTCTGCACCTCAGACGGGCGCGGCGTTATGACCCCCGTAAGAGCGGTGTCAAACAAATCGCGTTCCGTTACCGTGTCGGGAATAATTCCCTTTTCGACGGCGAAATCACAGAGCCTGCCGAGGATATCGCAGAGCGGTGCATCGGCTGCGGGCGCGTCAAAATCGGCACCGCTTTCATGCAGCAGATTTATAAGACCGTTGGTGCAGTATACCCTGTCAGCCTCCTCAATCAGCCCCTTTTCAAGTCCGTAGGCAACAAGCGCGTTTATGTAAGAATTTATCATTTACATATCCTCCTTCTGACATAAGTATAGCGCGTTTTCGGATAAAGTTCAACAAAGAGAGATAATAAAATCAAAAAAATATTTACACACAGACGAAAATATAATACAATATTATCCGCACAACAAAATTTCATGTAACGGGAGAATTATATGCTGTACGAGAACAATTGGGAATCTCTTAACTCACGCCCCGTGCCGGAGTGGTTCGGTGACGCAAAATTCGGAATTTTTATTCACTTCGGGCTGTATTCCGTTCCGTCGTTTACCGAGAACGGTCAGTATGCGGAGTGGTACATGATGCAGCTGAAGGACGGAAACAAGGCAGTGAAGGATTATCACAACCGCGTGTACGGCGAAAGCTTCAGGTATGAGGATTTTGTTTCGGGCTTCAAATGCGAGCTTTTCGACGCGGACAGATGGGCAAAGCTCTTTCGGGACGCCGGCGCAAAATACATAAACATCACATCAAAGCACCACGACGGCTTCTGCCTTTGGAAATCGGACTACGCGTGGAACTGGAACAGCGTGGATGCAGGTCCGCACATCGACTTTTTGGCAGAGCTTAAGCGCGCGCTTGCCGAAACGGACGTAAAATTCGGCGTCTATCACTCGGTATATGAGTGGTTCAACCCGCTCTACCTCAAAAATCCCGAAGAATACGCCGTCAAGCACCTTCACCCGATGCTCAAGGAGCTTATAACAAAATACGAGCCGGCGACGCTGTTCACCGACGGCGAGTGGGATCATGACAGCCGCGTGTGGCACTCCACGGAGTTTTTACAGTGGCTCTACAACGAAAGTCCCGTTAAGGAGACAATAGTCCCGAATGACCGCTGGGGCAAAGAGACTCGCGGCAGGCTCGGCGGCAATTTTACCACCGAATACGGCATCATCGACAACGGCAGAAAAATAGAGGATGTGGAGCTTGACCGTCCGTTTGAGGAATGCCGTGGCATCGGCAAAAGCTTCGGGCTTAACAGGATAGAGGGAGTCGAAGATTATATGTCCGCAAAAGAGCTTATTGAAACCCTCTGCTCTCTTGTATCGAAGGGCGGAAACTTCCTCCTGAACGTAGGTCCTGCGGCAGACGGAACAATCCCCGTCATCATGGAGGAGCGCCTTTTGCAGATGGGCAAATGGCTTAAAGTTAACGGTGAGGCGATCTACGCTACGCGTGTATACACCAAAAAGCAGACCGACGGCGTTTACTACACACAGTCAAAGGACGGCTCAAAAATTTACGCGATACTGAACAAGTTCCCGTTCGGCGACATAACACTCACCGAAGTCCCCTATTCGCCCGACATAAAGGCTCGCCTTCTTTCTCATTCCGCTCCCATTACCGTGTCGGACGACAACGGCAGAGTGCGCCTTTCATTCCCCGCGATAAACCCGGACGAAATGAAATGCAAATACCTTTACGCAGTTGAACTGACAAAATAAATCTTATTACTGTTTAAAACGGGGAGTGCTTACTCTGCGGCTTTCACTCCCCGAAAAATACGGAGAAAAGCTTATGAAACACCGCGCATCGGGTTTGTTCGGTTTTTTAATATCGTTTTTGCTCACTTCGTTTTGGCATCTTCGGTGGACTGTGCCTGCGTGGGTGCTTTTGGGACTGCATTTTTGGCTGAAAATATCAGTATGGTGGTCGCTGGGGTGCTTCGGATTATTTTTCGCCGTAATGTTCGTTTACTGTTTGTTACTTAATTCCATGATATCAGCCGGTTCTTACACCGACAAAGAAAAACCGAATCTGAATCCGTACTCCGCAAAGATGTCGGATATACTGCCTGATAAGAATAAAAAAGAATAATCTGCCGTCGTAATACAATACCTTTAACCCGTTTCCCTCTTTTTCAGAAAAAAAAACGTTACGCCCGCATTATAACGGCAATGTTTTTTCCGCGCAAAAAAACCGCCCTCATGCAGAGAGCGGGATTTTTTATGCTTCGTCTTACTTGAGAGCTGCCTTTGCCTGCTCGGTGAGAGCGGTGAAAGCAGCGGGATCGGCAATCGCGATTTCGGAGAGCATCTTTCTGTTAAGAGCAACTCCGGATTTTTTAAGACCGTTCATAAATGTGGAATAGTTCATGCCGTTTGCCTTGCAGCCTGCGGAAATGCGGGCAATCCAAAGTCTTCTGAAATCTCTCTTTTTCTGCTTTCTGCCGATGTAGGCATAGTTGCCGGACTTCATGACCGCCTGTTTAGCGGTTTTAAAAAGTGTGCTCTTTGAACCGTAGTAGCCCTTTGCGAGCTTCAACGTTTTATTTCTTCTCTTGCGAGTCATTAACGCGCCTTTTATACGAGCCATTGTATATAACCTCCGTGTGTGTACTTAATTATTTGTAGGGAATAAGACGCTTGATCTGCTTGCAGTTTGTCTTGTCGGCAACAGCGGTCTTACGAAGATTTCTCTTTCTCTTTGTTGACTTTTTGTTGAGTATGTGCGATTTGTAAGCATGACCGCGAATGGGTTTGCCGTTCTTGGAGAGCTTAAAACGTTTTTTCGCGCCGGAATTCGTTTTGATCTTAGGCATTTTGATTTCCTCCTGAATTTTTTTTGCGGAACCTCTTATTTAGCTGCTTTTGCGGCAAGGAACATGAGCATGTTGCGGTTTTCGAGCTTTGCGGGCTTTTCAACCGTGCCCACCTCCGAGCAAGCCTCCGCAAAAGACTGCATTATCTCGTAGCCGCGCTCCGGGTGAACCATTTCGCGGCCTCTGAATCTGATTGAGACTTTAACCTTGTTGCCCGCTTTAAGGAAACGGAGAGCATGGTTCACTTTTGTTTCAAGGTCGTGTGTGTCGATATTTAGCGAAAGCTGAACCTCTTTGATCTCGATGACCTTTTGATTCTTCTTTGCCTCTTTCTCACGTTTCTGACGGTCGAACCTGTATTTTCCGTAGTCCATAATTTTGCACACGGGCGGTTGAGCCTGCGGAGCGATTTTCACCAAATCGAGACTTCTGTACTGCGCAGCTTTAAGCGCCTCGGACGAAGTCATAACGCCGAGCTGCTCGCCGTCGTCGGTTATAACTCTGACCTCTCTGTCTCTTATTTCCTCGTTGATTTGCAGTTCTTTAGTAGCTATGAGAAGCACCTCCGAAAAAAGCTGAATAAAAAATAAATGCGGACGCAACAGCCGTCCGCACAAACCGAAAAAACACCTTTTGGTGACATTTTTGTTTATAGACCCTGAAAAACGGTATTCGCAGGGTGAAACGGAGAACGTCTGCTTTATTTGCGTAGTTATTATATCAGCACGATGCGCATTTGTCAAGCACTTTTTTCGTACACGGCGAAAGAAAAGACCCGATAAGAAGGCAAAAAAAAGACAAAAAATACAGAAAATCACAAAAAAGAGTTATTGCACAAAAATTTCAGGTTGGATTTGTGCAGTTTTAACCAAAATAAAACACCCAAAAACCGCCACTTGAAAAGTGTGCGCGTTTATGTTAATATAAATCGGTATTAT
>OMRJ01000030.1 GCA_900313475.1 uncultured Eubacteriales bacterium
TGACTTTTTTCGGAGATGAGGAGCAAGACAAGCGGGCGGATGTCCCGCGTTACCACGCGGGACGTAGCTTAGCGGTCTTTGCGACGAATCATCTCGGCACGGGATCCGACATGGACATAAAGTCCAGCTTTGCCATTTTTGTGCGCGGAAGGGTATCCATTATAACTATCTTACGCGGAACGGAGAAGCTGTTCAGGTTCTGCTTGCAGAAATCAAGCACCTTTTCTTTCACTTCGTCCTCCGGCATTGACTTGTCCTTAAGCGAAATGCAGAGCTTTACAAGCGGCTTTGCGTTTTCGTCGTAGCCCTGAACGGCGCAAGCCTCGTCGATAAACGGGAGAGTCATTATCTTCTGTTCAATCGAATAGGGATAAATATTGTAGGCGGAGATAACGATAATACGCTTTTTTCTGCCCGTGAAGAAGACGTAGCCGTCCTCGTCCACATAGCCCATATCGCCGGTGTGAACCCACTTTTCGCCGTTCTCGTCGACATGGATGCCGTCGTTTTCGGCGGTGCCGTCGGGCAGATAGCCGTTCATAACGGTGTCGCAGGAGGTGCAAAGCTCACCGTTTTCGCCTGCGGGGAGGTCGTTGCCGTTCTCGTCTATCGCCTTTATTTTCATTCCGGTAATGCCCTTGCCGATGGACTCCGCCCTGCAGTTTCCGGGGAAGTTTGTGGTGCAGACGCCGCCCATCTCGGTAAGTCCCCAGCCGCGGAACAGCTGCGCATTGCTGCCGTGCTCCTTGAGTATGGCGTTGAACTTCTCGATGAAGCTCTCGCTGACGATGTCGCCGCCGGAATAGAGCGTGACGAGGTTTTTAAGTCCTTCGTTATAGAAATTGTCCTGCTCAAGCATTTTCATAAACATGCTCGGCGCGCCGGAAATATACTGCACATTGTAGCGGCTTATGTATTCGTTTGCCTTGTGCGGATCGAATTTCGGCATGATAATTCCGGCAAAATTGTTGCAGGTGCAAAAATGTATGCCGCTGCTGATTCCGAAGGAATGGAAACAGGGCAGAATGCAAAGGCTGTATGAATTGCCGTAGTCGTGGGGAACGTTTTCATTGAAGTAATATGAGCCGTAGGCAACGTTGTTGATTGCCTGCGCGGAGAGAATGACCGTTTTCGACTTGCCAGTGGTGCCGCTTCCGTGAAGGTAGACCGCAGGCTCGCGTCCCGGTGCTTCAACAGTGGGAACAGGCTCACCGTCATTGTTGAGTGTATCCGCAAAGCGATAAATATTGTCACCGTCGGGAACGTTTGAATTTTTGTCGTCGTCCGCCTTTGCAAGCTCTTTGATTCTGCCCGTCGTGTAATCGGAAACGGAGCAAACGACCGTCAAGGTGTCCTTCAGAACCTCTGCGTAAGCGCCGACGGCTCTGTCAAGAATAAAAACGCACTTTGAGCCCGTGTTATCGAGAATCTGTTTGAGCGCGGCGGGGGGAGTGAGCGGATGTACAAAATTTGCAATCGCGCCTATTTTGCTTAACGTGTAGAAAACGATGAACGCATGCGGTGAGGTAGGCAGAAACGCCGTTACGACGTCGCCGCGTTTGATGCCTTTTTTGACAAGAAACGACGCAAGCTTTTCAACATCGGCAAACATTTCGCTCATCATTGTCTTGCAGTCGAGGTTGACAAACGCCGCATAATCACCGACGTCTGCCGAAATTCTGCCGTAACAGCCCTGCAAATATTCATAGCAGGACTCGTTGCCGGGTTTAACGAGATAGGGAGTGTGTGCCATATTTTATTCTCCTTTTTAGTATAACTGCCGTAAAGTTTACAACACGGCACAAATTAAATCAACATTTTCCGCCGATAACCGATGTTTTTATGACAATCTAACGGAGAAAAAACACCGTGTCGACTAATGCAGCGCGGTGTTTGTTTTCTTGTTTTTTGTTATGTTAATTTCCGGTTGAGGCATTTATCCGCGGCAGCCCGCAGTGACATATCAACCGCTTCAAAATGTGTACTTTTCGCCGTACCGCCGCACTTCGCCGTCAAATTCGCCGTGGGACTCCTTTATTCCGTTGAGGTAGCGGTGCATGTCAAACGCGCCGTCGGTATTAAGCTCGAGAACCGCGCCCGCAATGTTGGAGCAGTGGTCGGAGATTCGCTCAAAATTGGTCATGATATCATTAAACACAAAGCCCTGTTCAATAGTGCAGCTTCCGTTTTTGAGCCGCTCGACATGGTTCGCCTTTGCCTTTTCGGTCAGACCGTCCACAACTTCTTCAAGCGGCTCGACATGTGACGCCGCGTCAATATCGTTGAACGCAAACGCACGCGACGAAAGCGCAAGTATTTCACGGAGCGCATTTTCAAGCACTTCGATTTCACGGCGCGCGCTGTCCGAAAACACTGTTTTTTTGGAGTTTATTTCCGTTGCGGCGTCAAGCAGATTGACGGCGTGGTCACCGAGACGTTCAAAATTACCTATAGCGCGAAGCATGCCGCTCACCGTACGCGAATCGGAATCGGCAAGCTCCGCGGAGCTTACCTTGACAAGATAAGTGCCGAGAGCGTCCTCATAGCGGTCGAGCCTGTCCTCAGCCGCCGTTATTTTTTCGGCTTCCTTTTTATCATAATTAAACAGTACGTTAAATGCATTTTCAATCATAGTGCGCGCCGTGTCGCTCATCTTGAGCGTGAACGAGAAGCACTCCGTCACGGCAACGGACGGTGTTACAAGCAGCCTTTCGTCGGGACAGTAGAGGTGCGAGTCCTTTTTCTTTTCGGGAGCATCCTTTATCACGGCTTCGGCAAGGCGCACAAGCTGCTTTGTAAAAGGCATGAGCACCGCCGCGGTTATTACGTTGAATGCCGTGTGAACCGCAGCGATTCCCCAAGCGGTCGCATTCGTTTCAAAAACGGCGGGGTGAAAAAAAATGTCGGCAATTACAAAAGCGGTCATGCATATCACCGTGCCGAAAACATTCACGGCGGTGTGCATAAAAGCGACGCGTTTTGCCTTCGGTGTCGCGCCTACGGACGACAGCACGGCGGTAATGCAGGTGCCGATGTTAAGCCCCGTTACGACGGGAACCGCCGCCGCATACGTGATGCTGCCCGAAATCGCAAGAGCCTGCAAAATGCCTATGCTCGCCGCGGAGGATTGAATTATGCACGTAAAGACCGTTCCTATAAGCACGCCGAGAAGCGGGTTGTCAAGAAGTCCGACAAATGATGTAAATTCGGGTATTTCGGCAAGCGGCGCAACGGCGTCGGTCATGAAGCTCATGCCGTACATGAGAACGGCAAATCCGACAAAAACGCTGCCGACGCTTCTGCGCTTTTCTTTTTTTGAAAACATTGAGAAAAATACGCCGGCAAACGCGAGCACCGGAGAAAAGTTTTCGGGCTTCAGAAGCTGTAAGGCGACGCTGTCACCCGACAGCCCCGACAGAGAGAGTATCCACGCCGTGAGCGTGGTGCCGATATTCGCGCCGTAGGTAACCGCAACCGTCTGCGAAAAAGCCATAATTCCGGAGTTTACAAGCCCGACAAGCATGACCGTGACAGCCGACGACGATTGCATCGCGACAGTTATCAACGCGCCGAGTAAAAGGCTCGGCAGCGGCTTGCTTGTCACATTGCGCAAAACGGTTTCAAGACGTCCGCCCGTCAGCTTTTCAAGCTCCGATGACATTATCTTCATTCCGAACAGAAAAAATGAAATGCCGCAGATAAATTTGAGAAACGAAAAAATATTCATAAATTCCCTCCGCTTTTTTTGTTAATCCCGCACTGTTTTCCGCAGGCTGACCTGAATTCGCCGGCGGCGCCGCGCCGTCACGAACCGCGTTTCTTCACCTATCGGCGAAGAAGCGCCTCACGTTCTTTGAAGTCCGGCAGCGTTTTTTCCACCTCGCGCCAAAACGCGGGCGAGTGGTTATGCTGTTTTATGTGCGCAAGCTCGTGCACAACCACATAGTCTGCCGCCTCGGGAGAATACAGCATCACGCGGCACGAAAAGCTGACCGCGTTTTTGCCGGAGCATGAGCCGAAGCGCGTTTTCGCGCGTGTAACGGTGATTTTCGTCGGCGTTACGCCCATGATTTTCGAGTAATACGCAACACGGTCGGGCAGATATGCCTTTGCGCGTTGCATAAGCTCGTCTTCTTCCTCTTTTGTGAGTTCGGGACGGTTCTTTTTGCGTTCGAGAAACCTTTCTTTTGTTTTGATTATCCACTCTTTGCGGCGTTCTATTGCGCCCGCCGCTGCGCTGTCCGAGACGCCGAACGGTGCGCGGACAATTACGGAGCCGTCCGATTTAACCTGAATCGCAAGCGTTTTTCGCGAAGAACGCACAACGGAATACTCAATGTTCATAATAAAATCAATACATTCTGCCGATTATTTTCACGGCGGTTTTGTGCGGAAACACGCGTGAGAGGAACACGAGCGTTTTATACTGTGCGCCGACCGTATACAGCGGCGAGAGATGCTTTTTTGCGGCGATTTTCACAACGAAGCGGGCTATCGAGTCGGGACTCATGCCGTTAAGCTCGTCTTTCTCCATAGCGTTCACTGCTTTCGAAATGCGTCCGCCGTATTCGGCGTCGCCCTCGGCGGTTTTGCTTCGTGCGGCGGTGAAGCCCGTCTTTATATCGCCCGGCATGACCGACGCGACCTCGATTCCGAACGGGCGCACTTCGTTTGCAAGAGCGTCGGCAAAGGAGTTGATTGCGGCTTTTGATGCGGAATAATATGCCTGAAAGGGGATTGAGTACACTGCCGCCACGGAGCTTATGCATATAATTTTGCCCGACCTCGCGCGGCGCATGTAGGGGAGAGCGGCGCGAACCGTGTTCACCGTGCCGAAAAAGTTAACGTCGAACTGGCGCCGCGTTTCGCCGTCCGTCAAAAACTCCACCGCGCCCGACACGCCCATTCCGGCGCAGCACACAACAAGGTCGACGGTGCCGGCGCTCTTTATGATTTCGGCGAACGCCGCTTCAAGCGCGGCGGTGTCGGTAACGTCGGCGCTTATGTGCTTTATGCCGGCGTTTTCGTGACTGCGCCTGCTGATTTCAAAAACCTTATAGCCCGTGTCGCGGAGCAGCTCCGCCGTTTTCAGTCCTATTCCGGACGAACCGCCCGTTACAACTGCTGTTTTCATATCATGTACCTGCCTTTTACAATCGTGTTATATGAACCGAAGCTATCTTATATTATATTTCCGTCATACGTAAAAAGCAAGAATCGATTATTATATTTCCGTCATATAAAAAGCAAGAATCAATCGGTCGATGAGCACCGATTTTTTCGTAATATGCTTTGAGTGACAAAAATATGCGTATGTTTAATTTGAGACTGTTTCGCAATGTCCCTTCGGAACGCATTTTTTTGTGTGATAAGCGCTTGACAAACCGCCGTGTGTACGTTATAATTTTACCGTTGAATATTAAAAGCTGTGATGAAGAAAAGTATCGCAAAAGAGCGTTTGCAGAGAGTGCGGCAGAGCTGAGAGCCGCGCATCGGCGTTTGCGTGAAGAACACTTCGGAGCTTCAATCCGAAAAGGACTTTTCCCCGGTAGGTGCGACGGCGGCGTTCCGTTATCGGCAAAGGCTTTCCGCAGCAATGCGTGAAGCAAAGGAGGCTCGCGAAAGGCGGGCAATATAGGTGGTACCGCGGGTTGCAGCTGCTCGTCCTATAAATCGGACGGAGGCTGTTTTTTTATTATCAAGCATCGAAAAACGCGAAGAAGCAGGCATTTCCCGCTTTGTCCGTTTCGGAGTTTTTGCGGTGCCTTTTACGGAGGATTTGTTATGAAACACACCGACATCAAAGACATTTTTACGAAAAAAGAGCTTATCGGAACCGACGTCACCGTCTGCGGATGGGTTCGCACGGCGCGCGACTCGAAAAACGTAGCGTTTCTTGCGCTCAACGACGGTACAACGCTCGAACATCTTCAGATAGTAATCGACAAAAACGGCTCGTGCGCTCTCCCTGAGGACGCGGCGAAGCTCGGCACGTCGCTTAAAATAATCGGCACCGTAGTTGCGAACGAAAACCACGGCACACCCGAGGTTAACGCGAAGGAGATAACCGTGCTCGGCGTCTGCCCGCCCGATTACCCGCTCCAGAAAAAATTCCAGAAGCTCGAAACCCTGCGCGAAATTCCGCATATCCGCGTGCGCACAAACACGTTTAACGCCGTGTTCAGAGTCCGCTCCGTCATGGCGGCGGCAATTCACCGCTTCTTCCAGGACAGAGGCTTTGTCTACATGCATACGCCGCTTATCACCGGCTCCGACTGCGAGGGCGCGGGCGAAATGTTCAAGGTAACAACTATCGGCTACTCCGACAAATACAAGAGCGCCGAGGAATACTACGCCGACGATTTCTTCGGAAAAAAAGCGGGGCTGAGCGTTTCGGGACAGCTTGAGGGCGAGGTCGCCGCAATGGCATTCGGCAAAATCTACACGTTCGGTCCCTCTTTCAGAGCCGAAAAAAGCAACACGCTTCGTCATGTTGCGGAGTTCTGGCATATAGAGCCTGAAATTGCGTTCTGCGAGCTGCCCGACCTTATCGAGTTCGCGGAGGAAATGATAAAATATATTATCCGCGACTTTATGGAGAAATGTCCCGCCGAGCTTAAGTTCTTTGAGGAGAGATTCGAAAAGGGTCTGACCGAAAAGCTGCTCAATGTCGTTAACAACGATTTCGCGGTCGTCGACTACACGGACGCAATCGAAATGCTCAAAAAAGCGGACGTTAAGTTTGAATATCCCGTCGAGTGGGGCTGCGATCTTCAGAGTGAGCACGAGAGATATATCACCGAAAAAATTTACAACAAGCCCGTGTTCCTCATCAACTACCCGAAGGACATCAAGAGCTTTTACATGAAACAGAATCCCGACGGAAAAACCGTTGCCGCGACCGACCTGCTCGTGCCCGGCGTCGGCGAGATAATAGGCGGCAGCGAGAGAGAAGCCGACCTTACAAAGCTGCTCAACGCAATGAAAGAAAAGGGCATGTCCACCGACGACTATAAGGACTACCTCGATTTGAGAAAATACGGCACCGTGCCGCACGCCGGTTTCGGACTCGGCTTTGAGCGCATCATTATGTACTGCACCGGAATGCAGAACATAAGAGATGTTATCTTCTATCCCAGAACGGTAGGAAACATAAGATAAAACACGAAAGCCCCCGCATTGTAAAACAAATTGTTACACGGCAAATTGATACACGGATTTGTTTGTCGGGCGATTGCCGCACGGATTGAAATTTACGCCGCAGGTATGTTTTCGTTCTCTGCAAGCGGAAAGGCACAATGCCTAACCGCTTGAAACGGCAAAAAGTTGGTAGCGACAGAGAGGCGTTGTGAGCGCATTTATAAGCGAACAGCCGAGCCGAGCGAGACTTTTTGACGAGAGGAGGAACGACGGAGGGAGCGTTCGCGGCGAGGAACGCAGCCGCAAGCGATGCGCAGTCCGTGACGACGAGGCTAATCGGACGGCATTTGCACAATTTAAAACAAAAACGCGAAAGTGGTTTCGCAAAAGGGTATGGTGAATAATAATGGCAAGAACAATGGTTTTTCCCGACAGCTATGCGTCCGCGCTTACACAGCGTGACACACAGAAAGCCATAAAGCTTATAAAAGACACTTTTCAGGTGAAGCTTGCCGAGGCGTTGAACCTCGACCGCATAACGGCGCCTGTCATGGTCACGCGCGAATCGGGCATCAACGACGATTTGAACGGCGTCGAGCGCAAGGTTCATTTTACCATGAAAGAAATTCCCGGTGTCGCAGAGGTTGTGCAGAGTCTGGCAAAATGGAAAAGAACGGCACTCGGAAAATACGGCTATGAGCCGGGAGTCGGTATCTACACCGACATGAACGCCATTCGCCGCGATGACGACTGCGACAACCTCCACTCGCTTTTTGTCGACCAGTGGGACTGGGAAAAGGTGATAACGCGCGGCGACAGAACAACCGGATTTCTTATGGACACCGTGAAAAAAATCGTGCGTGCGCTCAGGGAGACGAACGATATTCTCTGTGAGAAATATCCCGCGCTTTCGTGCAGAATAAAAGACGATGTGTTTTTCATTACGACGCAGGAGCTTGAGGACATGTATCCCGATTTGTCACCCAAGCAGCGCGAGAATGAGATTGTCAAAAAACACGGCACGGTATTCCTCATGCAGATAGGCGACAAGCTTAAAAGCGGAATAAAGCACGACGGACGCGCTCCCGACTATGACGATTGGGCGCTTAACGGAGACATTCTTTTGTGGAACGACGTGCTTAAATGCGCATTTGAGATATCGTCCATGGGTATCAGAGTTGACGAAAAAAGTCTGCACGAGCAGCTTAAAAAGGCGGATGCGCTCGAAAGAGAAAAGTTCCCCTATCATAAGGGTATCCTGGACGGCACGCTGCCGCTCACAATAGGCGGCGGACTCGGTCAGTCCCGCATATGCATGCTGCTGCTCCAAAAGGCTCACATAGGCGAGGTGCAGGTGTCGATTTGGCCCGAAGACATGCGCAGAGAATGCGAAGCGCACAACATAATACTGCTCTGATTCGGTTTTTTTGACGTGAGAAAGGATCGTTTCGGGGATCTTCACCCGGCAGTCAATTTAATATACATTTTGCTTGTTTCGGCATTTGCAATGACGCTGCGCCATCCTGCGGCGCAGCTCATTTGTTTTTTCTGCGTTCTTTTATGGCTTGCCTTCGGCGGAGGGAAAACACGGGCGCTGTTTGCTGCGGCAGGCGGCATTCCGGCGGCGGCGCTTGCCGCACTGATAAATGCGCTTTTCAACCGCGCGGGCAGCACCGTTCTGTTTCGTTTGCCGTCCGGCGGCGGCGTTACGCTTGAAAGCACGCTCTACGGCGTATCGTCCGGCGCAATGCTTGTCACGGTGCTTGTGCTGCTTGCGTGTTCCGAACGCGTGCTGGACGATGAGCGCATTACCGCGCTTTTCGGACGGCGGCTTCCGTCTCTTGCGCTGCTTTTGAGCATGACGCTGCGCGCCGTGCCGTCTTTTGTGCGATGCCTGACCGAAATAAACGCTCTGCGGCGTCCTGCCGGGAGAAGTGCCGCAGACGGAAATCTGCGGCAGCGTATGCGGAGCTGTGCCGAAATTCTGACCTCCGCGATGCGGATAAGCCTCGAAGGCGTTTCACTTACGGCGGAGAGTATGAACAGCCGCGGCTACGGGCTTGCGGGACGTACTTCATTTTCGCAATACCGTTTTTCGGCGCGTGATATTGCCGCACTTATATACTTTTTGACTCTCGGCGCGGCGGTTTTTGCATGCGCGGTCAAGGGCGGTTTTTCGTTTGATTATTTTCCGCGCATTTCTCATTTGCGTTTCGACGCATTTTGCACCGTGTCGTGCATTGTATATTTTTTGTTTTGCATATTTCCTTTTGCGTATAATTTAACGGAGGTGCTTCGGTGGACTGCTTCACGCTCGAAAATTTGACATTTTCATATGAAAGCGCCGCCGAAAATGCGCTTGACGGAGTGACGCTCTCTTTCCGCGAAGGCTCGTTTACGGTGATCTGCGGAGAGTCCGGCAGCGGAAAATCAACGCTGCTGCGCTGCCTGAAAACGTCGCTTTTGCCGAAGGGCAGCGTTTCCGGGAAAGTCCTTTTTCGCGGAGTCCCCATATCGCAGACCGATGCGCGCACGCAGGCGGCAAAAATCGGTTTTGTATCGCAGTCGCCCGAAGCGCAGACCGTAACGGATACCGTCGGACGCGAGCTTGCGTTCGGTTTGGAGTGCGTGGGAGTGTCCCCCGATACAATTCGCCGGAGAGTGGCGTCGACAGCGACATTCTTCGGACTGAACGAAATATTTTACCGTCGCACATCCGAGCTTTCGGGCGGACAGAAGCAGCTTTTGGCGCTTGCCGCCGTCACGGCTCTGTCACCCGAGGTGATAATTCTCGACGAACCGACGTCGCAGCTTGACCCTCTCGCCGCGTTCTCTTTCACGGAGATGCTTGCGCGTCTCAACCGCGAAACGGGCGTTACGGTGATAATCGCGGAACAGCGGCTCGAAAATGTGCTGCCGTTTGCGACTGACGTTGCCGTGCTCGACCGCGGACGCGTTGTCTGTTCTGCGCCGCCTGCCGAAATTGCCGCCTGCCTGAAAAAAAACGGCAGCGTTATGACAGCGGCAATGCCCGCGTCCGTGCGCGTGTTTTCCGCTTTGAGCGGCGAGGGTGAATGTCCCGTTTCGGTTGCCGGCGGACGTGCGTTTTTGAAAGAATATATGTCCGAGAGCCGAGGTAAAGCCGAAAACGCAAAAAGGCGCGTACCGCAGCCGCACGCCTTCGCCGAACGGGAGAAAGTTTTCGAGTCTGCCGCATCCGATGCTTCACCGGTTAATCCGCACGGAATGCATGCGCGGCAAAAGACGCGTGGCGAAATTGCCGTTTTCGCCGACAGATGTTATTTTCGCTACGGTAAAAACGACGCCGATATTATAAAAAACTTTTCTTTTACGCTTTACAGGGGCGAGTTCTTTGCGCTTCTCGGAGGAAACGGTTCGGGCAAGACCACGGCGCTCAAGCTGCTCGGCGGCATAAAAAAGCCTTATTCGGGCAGAGTGAACGCAAACGGGCGAATAGGTGTGCTGCCGCAGGAGCCGCGCATGCTTTTTTCAAAGGATACGGTGCGCGAGGAGATTTTACATGCGCTGTCCGGCAAACGGGTATCAACAGCCGCCGAAAAAAGTGCGGCGCGCGGCGCCTCCGCTTTTTTCGCGGACGAAAACGACGTGTCCGACACCTGCAGAACGTCGTTTGACAGTAATACGCGTGTTGAAAAAATTGCTGAAATATGCAAAATAAGTCATTTGCTTGACCGCGATCCTTTTGACCTTTCGGGCGGAGAGACACTTCGCGCCGCACTTGCCGTTGTGCTTGCACAGTCTCCCGATATTCTGCTGCTCGACGAGCCGACAAACGGGACCGACGCCGCTTTTAAATCTTATCTTGCAAAGCTCCTCTCCGAGCTGCTTTCGCGCGGTGTAAGCGTGTTCGCTGTCAGTCACGATGTTGAGTTTTGCGCCGAACACGCCGACAGATGCGGACTGTTTTTTGACGGCGCGATAATTTCGGACGGCACTCCGACGGAGTTTTTCTCGGACGGCAGCCTTTATGCCACCGCAGCCGCGAGAATGTCGCACGGAATTATAAAAAATGCCGTCACCGTTGAAGATATTCTGACAGCTCTTTCTTTTGGAAACGGGCGAAACGGCGGCATTCAAAATCAACACGATGACAAAAAAAACGTCTGCTGCGATTGCGGCGGCAGGCTCTGCGAGGATGACGCGTCTGCGGCTTTTTCAGCGGAGCTTCGCCGACCGTCCGAAGATGATCGACAAGCCGAAACGCAAGGCAAGGCAAATGTTCACGGGCTGCCCCTCACGGAGATGCACCGGGGCAAAACGGAGGTCGGCGGCAGTGCGGAACGCCGAAATGAGACGGTGTGTAAAAACCGTCTCACTCCCTTACGTTTGATTTCGGGCGTTCTCTTTACGGCGGCTGCTGCCGCAATGCTTGTTGTAATTTGCGCTAAAATAAATATATTTTCGCCGTTTCCGTCGCTGCAGAATCTTACGCCGACGCTTAAGAGCCTTATAAAATACTCGCTTCTCACGGTGTCGCTGTTCGGAGCCGTGCTGTCGTTCGGTTCAAAAGCGAAAAAAGCAGGTGAGGCAGAATGCGCAGAAACGGAGCTTTCTCTCCGTCCGCGGAAAAATGCCCCTTTGCCGCGCCGCACCGCGTTCGCATGTGCCGGAGCACTTCTGCTCATTCCGGTAACGGTAATGTTCGGTGTGTTCTTTTTGAAAAATAAAAACAGCGGAATCGTTTCCGCAGCCGTTCTCACCGAGTGCCTGCTGCCGTTTTTTATTGCATTTGAGGGAAAAAAGCCGAAAGCCGCAGAGCTTGCCGTGCTTGCGTCCCTGTGTGCCGCCGGAGCCGCCGGACGCGCCGCCTTCTTTATGCTGCCGCAGTTCAAGCCCGTTATGGCACTTGCCGTCGTCGCGGGCGTGTCTCTCGGTGCGGAGTCGGGATTTCTCGTCGGCGCGGTTACGATGCTCGTTTCGAACATCATGTTTTCGCAGGGTCCGTGGACGCCGTGGCAAATGTTTTCAATGGGCATTATCGGTTTTCTTGCGGGACTGCTTGCCGACCGAGGTCTGCTCCCTCGCCGCAGAGCGCCGCTTGCCGTTTTCGGGGGCGTGTGCGCCGTTGTTATCTACGGCGGCATTATGAATCCCGCGTCCGTTTTGATGTATTCCCCGCAGGCGCTGAACGCAAAAACGCTGCTCGCGTCCTATGCGTCCGGCTTCGCGCTCGACATCGTCCACGCCCTTGCCACCGCATTTTTCCTGTTCGTTTCCGCCGAGCCGCTTATAAAAATGCTGACGCGAATCAAAAATAAATACCTGTAAAACGGTGTTTTTTTTGAATATCGGAAAACAATCGGTTTCCAAAAGGACTATAATAATACAGAAAAAAAGAGATACGTTATGCTCGACACGCGTGCCGAGTGCGAAAAGCACAGCATAATTCTGCCGTAAAAGCTTTCGGTAACAACAAAAAACCTGTGAGCGGATCATTTTTTCTGCTCACAGGATTTTTTTATTCACTCTTTTGCACCGGCTGAGCTGCCGTTGTTATTTCTTATTCCGATTCCGGCAAGAAGGGCTGTCGCGTCTCATATTTTATTATTGCTTTCAAAATTCAAAAACGGAGAACGCATTCCGCCGACGGAAACACTGATAAGACTTGCGGATTTTTACGATGTCGGCATTGATTAGGCTGACGGGATTCGAACCCATGTCGCCCGTCAGTGCCCCTTTTCGGCACTTTTCGCCCTTTTCGTCTTGACTTGCGCCGGCA